>NZ_JBXAHL010000020.1:0-42993 GCF_058795055.1 Cupriavidus sp. GW823-FHT06D04
GCCAGCCCGACCATCGGCTTGCAGGTCGGGCCGACCGTGAACACGATCGACGCCAGCTCGCACCTCAGCCTGAAGATGCCCACCATGCAGAACTTCGGCAACGGCACCCAGGTGGCTGCGCTGTAACGGGACCGAGGTGCGTCGCCCCCGCTTCAACGGGTGGCGACGCAACTTGGAGTCCGCAGCGGAAGATACAACCTACGGTATTCCAGTCCGGAGCCCGTAGCACTTGCCGGCCTTGGCAAGCACTCGACAGGTTTTCAGCAGTCTGAACCCGCCCTATTCTGGGCGGTTTTTTTTCTTCGCCGGACCTTGGGGCCGCGCTTCGAGCGCGGCCATTTGCGTGCCATCACGGCGGCGGCCATCTCGCATCAGTGGCGCGCTCGCCGGCCACCAGGCCGCACAAATCGCGCGCGTCCAGGCAGAGAGCTGACCCACCGAAGCCCGGTGTCATTGGCTTCAAGGCGGCTTGGCTCGACGCAGTCAGTTCTCGGGGGCAACTGTATTCGTTGGGCCAACAGTGCCGTGAAATGAGTTGGCCTACGCCCAACACCAACCCTGACAAATTTTCGCCCGACGGATCTCAGAAGGCACCAAGATTCCATGAAAAATCCTTTATTTTCAATATGTTAGTCAGCTAACTGCAGCGCCCTCCCGGGCCTGGCACGGCCCATGCTCTATACCCTTCGAGCGCAACAAACGTGCTCCCCCAACCGAACCCCAGGAGACTCACCATGCAATCGACCCTCATGATCAAGGATCTGCCGCTCGACCAGGAACTCGACGGCAAGACCATGTCCGCTGTGCGCGGCGGCCACGCCTTCTCTCTTGTCGGCGGCAACTTTCAGAACGTCATCGGCGGCGGCGGCTTTGCCAGCCCGACCATCGGCGTGCAGATCGGGCCGATCGTGAACACCATCGACGCGAGCACACACCTCAACCTGAAGCTTCCCACCCTGCAGAACTTTGGCAACGGCACCCAGATGGTCGCGCTGTAACGCTGCATGCGGGAGTCCCGCCGACGCGGGACTCTCCTCAACCGAACCCCCAAGGAGACTCACCATGCAATCGACCCTCATGATCAAGGACCTGCCGCTGGACCAGGAACTCGACGGCAAGACCATGTCCGCTGTGCGCGGCGGCCACGCCTACTCTGTTGTCGGCGGCAACGCCCAGAACGTCGTCGGCGGCGGCGGCTTTGCCAGCCCAACCATCGGCCTGCAGGTCGGGCCGACCGTGAACACGATCGATGCGAGCACGCACCTCAGCTTGAAGATCCCCACCCTGCAGAACTTCGGCAACGGCACCCAGGTGGCCACGCTGTAACAACGCTGCACGCGGGAGGCCCGCCGAGGCGGGACTCCCCTCAACCGAACCCCCAAGGAGACTTACCATGCAATCGACCCTCATGATCAAGGACCTGCCGTTCGACCAGGAACTGGACGGCAAGACCATGTCCGCTGTGCGCGGTGGCAGCGCCTACTCGCTTGTCGGCGGCAACTCTCAGAACGTCGTCGGCGGCGGCGGCTTTGCCAGCCCGACCATCGGCTTGCAGGTCGGGCCGACCGTGAACACGATCGACGCCAGCTCGCACCTCAGCCTGAAGATCCCCACCATGCAGAACTTCGGCAACGGCACCCAGGTGGCCACGCTGTAACAACGCTGCATGCGGGAGGCCCGCCGAGGCGGGACTCCCCTTCAACCGAATCCCCAAGGAGACTTACCATGCAATCGACCCTCATGATCAAGGACCTGCCGTTCGACCAGGAACTGGACGGCAAGACCATGTCCGCTGTGCGCGGTGGCAGCGCCTACTCACTTGTCGGCGGCAACTATCAGAACGTCGTCGGCGGCGGCGGCTTTGCCAGCCCGACCATCGGCTTGCAGGTCGGGCCGACCGTGAACACGATCGACGCCAGCTCGCACCTCAGCCTGAAGATGCCCACCATGCAGAACTTCGGCAACGGCACCCAGGTGGCTGCGCTGTAACGGGACCGAGGTGCGTCGCCCCCGCTTCAACGGGTGGCGACGCAACTTGGAGTCCGCAGCGGAAGATACCGCCTGCGCTATCTTCCACTGCATTCTCCGGCCAAGTCTGAACGGCTCATCGTGCCCCCTGGGGGGATGATGATCCCGGAGCTACACCCTCACCTCACATCCGTCCCTTCCAGGGCACCAGGACCTTCGCCAGCTTGCGCATCAGCAGGTCGAACACGTAGGCGATCAGCCCGATCAGCACGATGCCCATGATCACCACGTCTGTACGCAGGAAGTTGGAGGCATTGAGCACCATCTGGCCAAGGCCGGCGGTCGCGGCCACCATTTCAGCGGCGACCAGGGTGGTCCACCCGAAGCCGATGGCAATGCGCATCCCGGTCAGGATATCGGGCAGTGCGGCGGGTATCACCACGTGGCGCACCACCTGCCACGGCGTGGCACCCATCGAGTAAGCCGCGTTGATCTGCTCGATGGTGACCGAGCGCACGCCGGCCTGGGCCGACATTGCCAGCGGCGCGAAGCAGGCCAGGAAGATCAGCAGCACCTTCGAGGTCTCGTCGATGCCGAACCAGATCACGATCAGCGGCAGGTACGCCAGCGGCGGCAGGGGACGGTAGAACTCGATCGGCGGATCGAAGACGCCGCGTGCGATGCGCGACACCCCCATCATCACGCCGATCGGCACCGCCGTGACCACCGCCAGCCCGAAGGCGCCGAACACGCGCAGCATGCTGGCCGCGAAATGCTCGGTCAGCGGCTGGCCGCCCTGCAGGTTGCCCTGCCAGGCATCGATAAAGGCGGTGACGATCGACTCAGGCGTGGGCAGGAACAGCGGCGGCAGCCAGCGCAGATGGCTGGCAAGCCACCACAACGCGAGCAGCAGGACCACGGTGATGGTGGAGATGCGTGAACTTGACCCCTCGCCGGGCAGGCGGTAGCCCGAAACGGTCTTCATTTGCTGGCTGGCCCCGGCCGCTGCGGCTTTGGTGACGCGCGGCGTGGGTTCGATGCGTTGGACGGAAGCGGGCATCTCGTGTTCCTCAGGCGGTGGCATGGATCAGATCAATGATCTCTTCGCGATAGCGGATGAATTCCGGGTCGGCCTTGACTGCACGGGCGTCCCCGCATTCGATGAAGCGCCGCGCGAACGGCAGTTCATAGGTGTGCGCGATGCGGCCAGGCGACGGCGTCATGACAATCAGCCGCGTGGCCAGGAACAGCGCCTCTTCCACGCTGTGCGTGATAAAGAAAACAATCTTCTGTTCCTTGGCCCAGAGCTTGAGAATCAGCGCCTGGATCGATTCGCGCGTCAGCGCGTCGAGCGCGCCCAGCGGCTCGTCCATCAGCATCACGGCCGGATCACAGGCGAGCGCGCGGGCAATCCCGACGCGCTGCTGCATGCCGCCCGAAAGCTGATAGACCGGCTTGCTGGCGACATCTTCCAGCCCGACCGCGGCCAGCTTCTCATGCGCGACCCGCAGCCGCTCGGCACGCGATACGCCGCGCAGGCGCAATCCGAGCGCGACGTTGTCCGCCACGCTGAGCCACGGCATCAGGGCGTGCTTCTGGAACACCACGCCGCGTTCGGCACCCGGCCCGCGCACCACCTTGCCGGACAGCCGGATCTCGCCTTCCGAGGGTTCCATGAAGCCTGCGATGCACGACAGCAAGGTGGTCTTGCCGCAGCCCGAGGCACCGAGCGCCACGACGAAATCGCCGCGCTCCATGGTGAGGTTGACTTGCGACAGGGCCAGCGTTTTGGCGCCGCCTGCGACGCCATAGTTGACACTGAGATTATCGATTTCAAGCTTGTACATGATGGGCTTCCGCAACAGGACTTTCGGGGCGGCCGCGCCGGACTGGCTTGCGCGCGGCGGCCATCTTCAGCGCGATGGGCGCGGCGTCAGCGCAACGCCCGCTTCGCCCATTCCGCGTTGACGCCCGGGCCATAGTCCGGCAAGACGGTCTGGATGGTGCCCTGCTCCTTGAGGAACTGCGCCGCGGACTGCAGCGCGCGCGCCGCGCCGCCGCCCAGCCAGCGCTCCGACACCTGCTCCTGCAGCGTGGGGAAGGCGTACAGCGCCATGCTCGCGGGTACGGTCTCGGCCTTGGCGCCAGACACCTTGGCCACCGCCTTCACCATGGGCGAATCGGGGGTCCACGACGCCTTGTTCTTGCGGTAGTTGTCATCCGCGGCGGCCAGCACGCGCACCAGCTTGACCATGAACTCCGGGTTTTCACGGGCAAACTTCTTGTTGGCGATCATACCGTCGAAGGTGGCCTTGCCGGTGTCGGCGGCAATCTGGCCGGAAGTCATCAGCACGGTGCCTGACTGCTTGAGCTTGGCCAGCACCGGGTCCCAGATAAAGGTGGCGTCGATATCGCCGCGCTCCCAGGCGGCGGCTACCTCGGGCGGCCGCATGTTGACAATGCGGACGTCCTTCGGATTGATCTTGGCGCGCTCCAGTGCGACCAGCGTGTGGTAGTGCGTGGTTGACACGAAGGGCACGCCGACGCGCTTGCCCTTCAGGTCGGCGACGCTGGCGATCTTGCTGCCATTGCGCGCCACCATCGCCTCGGCTGCGTTGATGTCGTCCAGGATCCAAAAAAGTTCGACATCCAGCCCTTGCGACAGCGCCGACGCAATCGGCGAAGTGCCGGCCTCGCCAATGGCGATCTGGCCCGAAGCCATGGCGCGGATCACATCCCCGCCACCGCCGAACTGCCGGAACGAAACCGTGTAGCCGGTCTGCTTTTCCAGTTCCTTCATGTCCTGCGCGTAGCGCCAGGGCACCACCATGTCCTGGTAAGCAATCACTACATTCTTGCTCTGGGCGTGTGCGGCTGGCGCCAGCGCGGCCACCAGGGCGAAATACGTCGCTATCTGCTTGATCCACCGCATGGTTGTGCTCCTCGGAAGGGAAATATGTTTGGGGGTCACGGCTTTATAGGTGAGGGCCATTCCGGGCCTATAGGACCAGTTGCCCGCATTCGCTGGAACCAGAACGGGCCGCGCCGGCGCAGGCCGCGCCAGGCCGTGAAATGCGCTGGCGCGAGGCGGCGTCAATCATGGAAATCCTTAGCGGCTACCGACGAGGCTTTGGTCGTGCCGGAGGCGCTTCCCGAGGCCGTCGAAGATCCCGGTGCACGGCCTGATGCCGCCCGCGGCGGTCAGGCGGTAAGGGAGAACCCGGAGTCGAAGGTCTGCCGCACATCGAGCCGTTGCTTGAGCAGCCCAACTTTCTGGTAGAAATCCGCCGTGCGCTGCTGCTCGGCGAGCAGTTCGGCATCGATGCTCCGCCATTGCGTGTGCCGCCGCTCGAACTGCAGCCGTGCCGCCTGCGGCGGGATCCCGATGATGCGGGCGAGGGCCGCCGAGAACTCCGGTGCGTGCTGGTAGGACCATTGCTGCGCACGCACCACCCGGCGCAGGAAGTCCTGCAGCACCACGCGCTTGGCCGCCAGCGCGGCATCGGTGGCCGCCAGGTAGCTGAGGCCGGACCACAGCCCGCGTCCGCTGACCAGCACGCGCGCGTGGCCGCTCGTTTCCACCATCGCGGTATAGGGTTCCCACGTCGCCCACGCATCCACCGAGCCGCTGCTCAACGCGAGCTTGGCATCCGCCGGCGGCAGGAAGCGGAGGTTGGCGTCCTCCGGCTTCAGCCCCGCGGATTCCAGCGCCTTGAGCGTCACCAAGTGCCCGATCGAGCCACGGTTCGTGCCGATGCTCTTGCCTTTCAGGTCGGCGGCCTGCCGCAGCGGCGAGTCGGGCCGCACCAGGATTGCCGTGCCGTAGGGGTCAGAGCGGTTGGCGCCGATCAGCTTGATCCGCGTGCCGGCCGCCAGCGCGAAGATCGCCGGGGCATCGCCGATCGGGCCGCTGTCGACCGCGCCCGCGTTCAGCGCCTCGGCAAGCGGTGCCGCGGCAGGGAACTCGGTCCATTGAATGTCGTAGCCCAGGCCCTCGAGCGCGTTGGCGGACTCGAGCAGCGCGCGCAGGCCGCCCTTCTGGTCGCCGGCTTTCAGGACCGGGCGCCCCTGCGCTTGCGCACTGCTGGTGGCGAAGGTGGTAAAGGAAAGGATGGGGCCGGAGGCGAGCGCGGCCGTGGCGGCGGCGCCCTGGCGCAGGAACTGTCGTCGGGAAGCGGTCATAGCATTCGCGGGGAGATGGAAACCCACGAACGTACGCGCGCAGCGCGCGAAAACCAACGAAGAAATCCGGCATTCCATATGCGTGGAGCATGCCGGCCGGGACCTTCGTTGCGAAGCTCAGGCGCGCGCCCGCACGCCAGGACGCTTCGCGTCCCTTTACTCTTTACGCTCTTGTGCTTTCGCCCGGGTAGCCGCGGGCGCTGCCTTCTTCTTCGACTTGCCCTGATTGAACGCAATCGCGGCAAGAATGAGATTCTTCATGGCACTCGCGTCAATCTTGTCGCCCTCGAAGAGATCGATCGCGCGCCACTTGTTGCCGCCGAGGCCGGCGTTGAAGAGCTTGTCAGGATCCGGCAGGCTGGCCCCATTGGTGAAGGTGATCTTCACCTTCTCCTTGTGCGCGTTGGCGACTGCGATCATGCCGTCGCGCGACCACACCGGGCTTCCCATCCATTTCCATTCCTCGATGATCTCGCCATCGGCCTCAAGGATGGTCTTGCGCAGGCTGGCCAGCGTCTTGCCACGCCAGTCGGTGAGTCCTGCGATCAGCTCGTCGATACGTTCCGATGGATTCATTGGATCCCTATTCCTCGAATTGGTCCCGTGGATGAGGCAGCTCACGTTCGGCAATGGCAGAGAGCGTTTCGGTCGATCCCTCGTTCATCGCTCCATCCGTTTCAGCAGGTTAGCATAGCCCGATTGTTGTGCTTCATGCACTGTCGTCAGCAGCCATGCCTGCCCTGGGCGACTTGGCCTGTCTGTCAGGCAGTCAGCGTGTATTCGATGGAGTGAAGGCAATGGCGAACCAACCATCCAGGAAGCCGGCGCACGCCGCAACGAAGACCCCGGCCAGGCGGGCCGCTGCCAGCCCGCCCCTGCTCGCCGGCGGCAACCCCCAGATCGCGAAGGCCGACGGAGATGCCCCCGTGCAGGCCTACATCGCCGCCATGCCGGGCTGGAAACACGACGCCGGGCGCCGCCTCGACGCGCTCATCCAGCGCACCGTGCCTGACGTCCGCAAGGCAGTGAGGTGGAACTCGCCCTTCTATGGCATCGAGGGTCAGGGCTGGTTCCTCAGCTTCCATTGCATGACGAGGTACATCAAGGTGGCATTCTTCCGTGGCATGTCGCTGCGCCCTGTTCCCCCTGTCGAGTCCAAGGACGAGAACACGCGTTACTTCCACATCCACGAAGACGACGAGCTTGACGAGGCGCTGGTGGCAAGCTGGATCCGGCAGGCATCGGAACTGCCTGGCTGGGCTCCGTAAGCCCCTGTCCTCAGAACCAGGCCCCGTTGGTCAATCCGGCAGCACCGCACCGCCAAACTGCTTGCGGTAGGCAGACGGAGAAACGGCGAAGGCCTGGGTGAAGTGCTGCCGGAACGAAACGGCGGATCCAAACCCTACCAGCTCGGCGATGAGGTCGACCCCCTTGTCCGTCGTCTCCAGCAGGCGCTGCGCCGCCGCCAGCCTGTGGTTCAGCACCCACTGCGTCACCGTTGTGCCAGTCTTCGCCTTGAAGCGCCTGGTGAAGTTGCGCCGGCTCATCCCGGCCCTCTCCGCCAGCGTGTCCAGTGCCAGCGCCTGGTCCAGGTTCTCGATGGCCCAGTCCAGGGTCGTGCTGAGCTTGTCCGCGCCATCCATCCGGGGCAGCGGCTGTTCGATGTACTGGGCCTGGCCGCCATGCCGGTGCGGGGCAACGACCATGCGGCGGGCCACCCGGTTGGCGACCTCCGCGCCATGGTCGCGGCGCAGCAGGTGCAGGCAGCAATCCAGGGCGGCCGCCGTCCCGGCCGAGGTCAGGATGTCGCCATCGTCGATATACAGGGAGTTGCGATCGAGCCTGACCTTCGGATACCGGTTCGCAAAGTCATCGGCCCAGGCCCAATGCGTGGCCGCCGTGCGCCCGTCCAGCAAACCCGCCTCGGCGACCACGAACGTACCCAGGCAAAGGCCGGCAATCCGCGCGCCCCGCACGCTGGCGGTTTGCAGCGCTTCCACCAGGGCCTGGGGCGGGCGCTCCGCAGGGTCGCGCCAGGCCGGCATGATGACCGTATCCGCCTCGGCCAGCACCGAAAGGTCGTGCCCGACCTCGATCCTGAAACCGGACATGGTTGGAATCAGCCCGGTCTTCTCGCCGCAGATGATCAGCCGGTAGCGCGGCACGCCCAGCCGGGCAAGATCGTCGCCAAACACGATACAGGGCACGGACAGGTGGAAGGGGCTGATGCCTTCGAAGGCGATCACCGCGACGGTATGCATTGCATTCTCGCAGTCAGGGACAGGGATTGAAGTTGGCCCAATTCTATCGGATGCTGTCCATCGGGCCACTTTCGGGGTTCCAGCGGGCGTTGGAAACTACATCCCATGCCGCGGTTGCGGTGATTGGGGCGGCCTCCTCGGCAACGGCGCCGCCCTCTTCTTCCCCATGACGAGGACCACAATGAACCACCCGACGATTCGCACCATGGCCGGCGCACCGGCCCCCACCGCTATCGAAGCCGCCAGCAGCGCCTTGCTGGTGATCGATTTCCAGAATGAGTACTTCAGCGGCAAGATGCCGATTCCGGACGGCGCGCGCGCCCTGGGCAATGCGCAACGCCTGATCGCTCACGCGGATGCGGCAGGGATTCCTGTTGTCCACATCCAGCATGTGACGCCCGCGGGCAGCCCCATCTTTGCGGAACAGAGCGCCAGCGTGAAATTCCACAGCGACCTGCAGCCGGCCGCGCATCACACGGTATTGCAGAAGACCTCGGTCAGCGTGTTCCCGACGACCGACCTGGACCAGCGCCTCAAGGCCGCCGGCATCAAGACCCTGATCATCACGGGCCTGATGACCCATGCCTGCGTGTCGGGCGCAGCGCGCGATGCGGTGCCGCTCGGATACGGCGTGATCGTGGCGGAGGATGCCTGCGCAACGCGCGACCTGGATACCGCCGGCGGCGTGGTGCCGCACCGGGACCTGCACCGGGCCGCGCTTGCCACCATCGACGACACCTTCGGCGATATCCTGACGACCGAGGAGGTGTTGAAACTGCCGATCGCCTGATCGATCGCCGACAGCCGTGGTGCCGAGGGGGAGAACGTCAGGCCATGCACCTCCCCCTCAGTCAATGGCTCCCGCCGCCCGCTTTCAGACTGCCAGGCGCTCCACCGCGCCCTGACGCCTGACCATCCCCAACGAGAACATCGACAACCCCGCGACCAGCGCCGGCACGCCAATCAACGCAAACAACGCCGGCATGCCCAGGCCCATCGACAACATGGTCGCCCCGCCGACCGACCCCACCACCGAGCCCATCCGGCCCACGCCGTTGGCCCAGCTCACGCCTGTGGCACGGCAGTCCGTCGGATAGAAGCTGGCGGACAGCGCATTCGCACCCACCTGCGACCCTGAGATGCAGAAGCCCGCCAGGAACACCGCCATGCCCGCGGCCACCGGCTCGGAAGCAACGCTGCCCACCGCCGCAATGCCAAGCGCCGCCAGCGCATAGCTGGATGCCAGCACATAGTGCGGATTGATCCGGTCCATCAGCCAGCCCAGCGCAATCGCCCCTATCGTCCCGCCGATCTGGAACATTGTTGTCACCAGCGCGGCCGTGCGCAACGAATGGCCGGCAGTGCGCAGCAGCGTCGGCAGCCAGCTGGACAGCAGGTAGATCACCAGCAGGCTCATGAAGAACGTCAGCCAGAACAGCAGCGTGCCCCGCAGCAGTTCGGGCCGGAACAGGTGCCGCACGGGCGAGCTGGTGCTGCGCTGTTCGCCGACCACGAAGGTGGCGTCGCGCAGGTCGGCTTGCGGCGCGATCTTCTGCAGCGTGGCGACGATGCGTTCGCGCTGCTTGCCGGCCAGCACGAGGTAGCGCACCGATTCCGGCAGCAGCCACTGCAGCAGCGCCGCCAGCATCAGCGGCATGACCCCGCCGGCCACCAACACCGAGCGCCAGCCAAAGGCGTCGATCAGCCCGGCCGAAGCCAGTCCGCCGAAAGCCGAGCCCAGCGTGAAGCCGCAAAACATGGTCGTGACCAGGAACGAGCGCCGCTTTTCCGGACAGAACTCCGAGGTCAGCGTGATGGCGTTGGGCATGGCCCCACCCAGGCCCAGGCCAGTCAGGAAGCGCAGCAGCACCAGCGTCCACAGGTCATGCGACCAGGCCGAGGCCAGGCTGGCGGCACCGAAGAACAGCACCGACAGCACCAGCACGCCCTTGCGGCCGAAGCGGTCGGCCAGTGGGCCGAAGAGGAAGGCGCCGACCATCAGGCCGCCGAGCCCGGCGCCGAACAGCGGCGCCAGCTGGGCCGGCGTCAGCTGCCATTCCGCGCGGATGGCTGGTGCGATGAAGCCGATCGCCGCGGTATCGAAACCATCGACCGCAACGATCAGGAAGCAAAGCACGACGATGCTCACCTGGAACGCCGACAGCGGCTGGCGGTCGATGAACGCGGTGACGTTCAGGGGTTGGCTGGCAGGCATGGTGGTCTCCTCCTTGATGCCAGGATTAGGGGCGAGTCACGCCCGGCGGCCTTATAGGCGGCCGCCAGGTCGTTTCGGATTGACTGCGAAGAAAGGTTGCGTCAGCGGCTTACAGCCACGGCGTGGGGCTCAGGCACTTGTCGGCACGCCAGCCATGCAGCCACTGCAGCGCGTCGTAGAACTGCGCCTGCGTGCGGCCGGTCCACAGGCTGTTGCGCACCAGCCGGTCCACGCCCTTGGCGTGATAGACGCGGCCCATGTCGCGCGCGGCGTAGAGCACGCGGGCGGTGCGCGGGATGCGGGCCTGCTCGTAAAGCTTGAATGCCGCTTCGAAATCACCGCCGGCCACCTTCACCGCTTCACCCAGCGTGACCGCATCTTCCAGTGCCTGGCAGGCGCCCTGCGCCACGTACTGCGTCATCGGGTGCGCGGCGTCGCCGAGGATGGTGGCGCGGCCGAAGCTCCAGCGCTCGACCGGATCGCGGTCGGCGGTGGCCCAGCGCTTCCACGAGGTCGGGCGGTCCAGCATCTGGTGCGGCAGCGGGTGGATGCCGTCGAAGTACGACAGCACCTCTGCCTTGCTGCCGTCGCGCACGCCCCAGGTCTCCTCCTCGCGGCTGTGGAAGGTCACCACCAGGTTGTACTGCTGGCCGCCGCGCAGCGGGTAGTGGACCAGGTGGCAATGCGGGCCGGCCCACACCACTGGTGCGTTGACCTGCAGGTCCTGCGGCATGTCGGCGACATCGACCACGGCGCGGTAGACCACATGGCCGGTGACGCGGGGCTCATCGCCGATCAATGCCTGGCGGATGGCGGACTTGACGCCGTCGCAGCCGATCACCGCGTCGCCATGGTGATGCTCGCCGTGCTGGTCGATCACGGTCACGCCCTTGTCGTCCTGCAGCAACTGCTCTACGCGCGTGCTGGTGCGGAACGTGATCAGCGGATGGTCCTGCACCGCCTCCAGGATCGACAGGTGGATATCGGCGCGATGGATCACCGCATACGGGTTGCCGAAGCGCTCGCGGTAGGCCTGGCCCACATCGACCCGGGCGATCTCGCTGGTGTCGATCGCATCGCGCAGGCTGAGGTAGTCGGTAAAGACCGCGCGGCTGCGTGCGGCCTCGCCGACGCCGAGCGCGTCGAGCGCAGCAAAGGCGTTGGCGGCCAGCTGGATGCCCGCGCCGATCTCGCCGATCTGCTCGGCCTGCTCCAGCAGTTCGATGCGGATGCCCTGGCGTGCCAGCGCCAGCGCCGCGGCCAGGCCGCCGATGCCGCCGCCGATGATGAGGACCTTGCCGGTCGCGTTGTTGGTACTGCTCATGTCTTGTCTCCTGGCCTGCGCGATGCGTCAGGCGGTATGGTCGGGCTGGCGCCCGGGCGCCGCCTGGGCAAAGGCGGGATGGGCGCTGGCGTGGGCGTAGACCGCCATCGCGCGCTCGTACCGGCCCAGGTCGCAGCCCATGCGCAGGG
This sequence comes from Cupriavidus sp. GW823-FHT06D04, assembly GCF_058795055.1. Classification (NCBI taxonomy): domain Bacteria; kingdom Pseudomonadati; phylum Pseudomonadota; class Betaproteobacteria; order Burkholderiales; family Burkholderiaceae; genus Cupriavidus; species Cupriavidus sp. GW823-FHT06D04. The sequence goes on from NZ_JBXAHL010000020.1 coordinate 12,100, forward strand.
CGTTGGCAACCTGCGGCACCAGCGCGACGTCAGCGAGCGTCGGCGCATCGCCGAAGCACCACCTGCCATGTCCGTGCAGCGCCAGCAGGCGCTCCACGCCGGCCATGCCTTCATCGACCCAGTGGCGGTACCAGGCATCCTTCTGCTCGGGCGTGACCTTCAGCACATCCTGCAGGTAGCGCAGCATGCGCAGGTTGTTGACTGGGTGAATGTCGCAGCCGATCAGCGTGGCCAGTTCCAGCACCCGCGCTCGCTGCACCGGGTCTTGCGGGAGCAGGCGCGGTTCGGGATGGAGCGCATCCAGGTAGTCGATGATCGCGAACGACTGCCCGAGCGCAAGACTGCCATCCACCAGCGCGGGCACGGTCGCGGACGGGTTGATGCTTTCGACATACTCCGGCGCGCGGTGCTGGCCGGTGCGGATATTGACCGGCAGGTAGTCGTACGGCAGGCCTTTGAGGGCCAGCGCGATGCGCACCCGGTAGGACGTCGAGCTGTTGAAGAAACTATAGAGCTGCATGATCGGTAATGCCTGTGTGCTGCGATTCACGGGGGGTCAGACCACGCGCACGGTCAGCTCGCCGAGGCCGTCCACGCCCGTGACCATGGTCTCGCCGGCCTTGACCGCGCCAACGCCTTCCGGCGTGCCGGTGAAGATCACATCGCCCGGCTCCAGGCGGAAGAACTGCGACAGGTAGGCCACCGTCTCGGCCACCGACCAGATCAGGTGCGACACGTCGCTGCGCTGCTTCGTTTCACCGTTGACGGTCAGCCAGATGCCGGCCTGCTGCGGGTGCCCGATCTCGCTGGCACGGTGGATCGGCGCCACCGGCGCCGAGGCATCGAAGGCCTTGCCGATTTCCCAGGGGCGGCCCATCTCGCGCATCTTCATCTGCAGGTCGCGGCGGGTCATGTCGAGGCCGACGGCATAGCCCCACACGTGTTCGAGTGCCTGTTCGACCGGGATATCCGAACCGGCCTTGCCGATCACGGCCACCAGTTCGGCCTCGTAGTGGTAGTTCTGCGTCTGCGCCGGATAAGGCAGGTCCAGCGTGGTGCCGGCCTGCACCGGGACGATCGCGTCGGCCGGCTTGCAGAAGAAGAACGGCGGCTCGCGGTCGGGATCGAAGCCCATCTCGCGCGCATGGGCGGCGTAGTTGCGGCCCACGCAGTAGACGCGGCGCACGGCGAACTGGTCGTCGCTGCCGGCAACGGGGATGGAAACGGTGGCGGGGGGCGTGAAGACGTAGGACATGGTTCGGAATTTCCGGAGGTCGTCAGGTAAGCGGGAGCCTCCGGCGGTGCGCGCAGGCACCGCCCGGGGCAGGTCGGATCAGGGTTGCGGGAGGCTCAGGTGCGCGCTTCGCGTAGCAGGTTCATCGCGGACAGCACGGGCCGGTCGGAATAGCTGAACAGCACCGCGTCTTCCAGCGCGCCCAGTTGCACCGGCGCCCACGACGGGGCCACGAAAATATCGCGCGGCTCGAACTGGAACTGGTCGTCGCCGATGCGCACCGTGCCGCGCCCTTCCACCACGCTGTAGATGGTGGCGTCGGTGCTGCGGTAGGTCTTGCCCTGGAAGCCCGCCGGCAGGTACTGCATGAAGGTGGCGATGGTCGGCATCGGCCAGCCGCCGGTGGCCGGGTTGATATAGCGCAGCTTGACGCCGTCCCAGGCATCGAGCTCGCCGTTGCGGTAGAGCTGGTCCAGCGCCTCGCGCGAACGCTCGTACGGGTAGCTGAAAATCGGTGAAGTGGGATCGGTCACGCGGTGCCGCACCGGCACCATGTTGTGGCCGAAGCGGGCAAAGCTGTCGCCCTCGACGCGGGTCACGGGCTGCTGGGCTTCCGGGTAGTTCTCGGCAAAGCCGGCATCGAACTGCTGCACCAGCGGGATATCCAGCCCGTCCAGCCACACCACCGGCTCGCCGCCGTCCTCGACGGCAGGGTTGCCATGGTCATGCCAGGTCCACGACGGCGTGATGATGAAGTCGCCGGGGTGCATGGTGGTGCGCTCGCCGTTGACCGCGGTCCAGGCGCCCTTGCCTTCGACGATAAAGCGCAGCGCGGACTGGGTATGGCGGTGGCTGGGCGCGATTTCGCCCGGCAGGATCAGCTGCAGGCCGGCGTACAGCGTGGAGGTGATGCTCGACTTGCCCGGGATCCCCGGGTTCTCCAGCACCAGCACGCGGCGCACCGCTTCCTCGGCGCTGATGACGCCGCCGGCCTGCATGACCAGCGGGCGGATCTGGGCGTACTTCCAGATGGCGGGAACGATCTGCGGCCGCGGTTGCGGCGGCACCAGCGCGTGGAGCGACTCCCACAGCGGGGTCATGTGGCTGCGGCCGATTTCTTCGTAATAGGCCACGCGGGCCGGGTCTGGGGTGTGTTCGGACATGCTGTCTCCGTAACTTTATGCAGGGCTTTGGGAGCGCTTTTGTGGGTGCGTGTCATCGCTCGCACCGTCTTGTTGTCGTTATACGCGGCGCCCTATAAGATTTGAAATGAACTTTTCATCTTATCGATACGATTTTTTATATAGGTAGCCCCATGGACTGGACCCAGAGATTGCGGCTGCGCAACCTGCAGATGCTGCTGAGCCTGGCCGAGACCGGCAATATGAGCCAGTCGGCGGCCATGCTGAACACGACCCAGCCGGGCCTTTCCAAATGGCTGAAGGACCTGGAGGACGATATCGGGCTGCCACTGTTCGAGCGCCAGGCGCGCGGGCTGCGGCCCACGCCCTATGGCGAGTCGCTGATCGAGCACGCACGCCGGATCGAGGCCCAGCTGGATACTGCGCGCGACGACCTGCAGGCCATGCGCGACGGCGGCAGCGGGATTGTGGTGGTGGGTACGTCGGGCGCGTCGTCGGCGGATACCGTGCCGCTGGCAGCGCTGCATTTGCTGCAGCAGATGCCCCGCGCCAGCGTGCGGCTGGTGGAAACGACCATGGACCGGCTGATGAGCCAGCTGGCACACAGCGAGCTGGATATCGTAGTGGGACGCTCCGCCCCCGAACTGCAGGACGCGCACATGCGCACCGAATCGCTCTACATGGAGCCGATCCACTTCGTCGCCCGGCCCCGCCATCCGCTGCTGCAGGGCGCTGGCATCGGCTGGGACGACCTGTATCGCCACCGCTGGGTGGTGTGGCCGCGCGGCACGCCCATCCGCAACGCGCTGGAAGGCGCGCTGGCCAGCGCCGAGCGTGCCCTGCCGGCCGATTGCGTGGAGAGCAATTCCACCGTGCTGAATCTCACGCTACTCAACAACAGCGACATGATCGGCCTGGCCTCGCACCGCACCGCGCGCCGGCTGGAAGAGCTGGGCGCGCTGCGCATCGTGCCGCTGCGGCTGGCGGGGTTCGGCTCGGTGTCGATGTACTGGCGTGACGACGCGCAGTCGCGCGCGGCGGTCATGGCCATGCTGGATTGCCTGCGGCGGGCGGCGGGGGCACCGCAGGACTAGGTGCGGCTCAGAATCGATGCCGCATCCCCACCGCCACGGCCGTCATGCTGCGATGCCCGCTGCCGAGGAAATACCCGTTGGCAAAGCTCACCGCCGAGGTATCGAAGTTGATGCCGGCATGCTGGACATAGGCCGTCGTCAGATAGACGTCGGTACGCTTTGACAGGCTGTCGCGTGGGTCAGCGGCTGACCGCGCGATGGATCGCGAGCGCCGCGGCCACCATGGCCTCGGCGGATTCCAGCGCCCGGCCCGGATCGTCGCGCTTGCGCACCCCAGCCGCGCTGGTCCCACGCGCGGCGCCGTCCGGGTTGGCGGAGAACTTCACCACCGTCAGCCCCCTGGCCGGGTTGATATAGATCTTCTGTCCGAAGCGCCCGCTGGCCTCGATGCTGCCGTCGCCGTCGTTGCGCTGGAACCAGTAGTTGCGGTAGCCATAGCCATCGCGGCCCGGCATGGTGTTGCCGCGCGCAAAGCGGGCCTGGTTGCCGGCCGGCTGCAGCGCAATGCGCACCGCCGCCGGCGAGATCCCGCCCGAGGCGTCGCCCGCGGCCGCCCGGCGCACCGCCTCGGCAAAGCGGGCGGCGTCGCGCAGCGTGGAATTCATGCCGCCGCTGGCCATTTCCGTGCCCTGGCGGTCCACCTGGGTGTAGGCATCATCGTCGGCAAAGCGGGACCACAGCCGCTCGGTCACCAGCTGCGCCCAGCTCTTGCCGGTGATACGCCGCAGCGCCCATGCCACCGCTTCCGGCGAGCCGTTCTGGTAGTACCAGACGCCGACTTCGTCGCGCCCGCCGGTGGCGTGGACGACCTTGAGGAAGTCATAGATGGTGTCCGGCGCATCCGCCTTGCGCGGCACGATCCCCACCGCCCCGAACAGCCCCAGGTCCGGCGGCAGCCCCTCCGGGTAGCCCACCGGCACCTCCATATCCAGGTTCTGCTGTACCGTGGCCTCGCCGAACGGATTGCCGGCCAGTTCCGGCACATACTGCGCCAGCCGGGCCTGCGGATCGAGCTTGCCCTCTTCGACCAGCATGGCGGCCAGCAGACCGGTGACGGACTTGGTCATCGAGGCCCAGATATGCGGCTGGTAAGGACCAAAGCCAGCGAGGTAGCGCTCATAGACGACCTTGCCCTGGTGCAGCACGATAAAGCCGTCGGTATGGGTGTCGCGCAGGTAATCGGCCAGTCGGGCAGTCTTGCCCGCCACGGCAAACGTGGTGCCATCCAGTTCCGTACCGGGCTGGCCGGCCAGGGCCAGCGGCTGGCTGGCATGCCGGATGCCCGCCGTTGGCGACATCTCGCGCGCATGCCGGAACGCCCAGCGCATATTCGGCGGACGCAGCCCGCTGCCGCGGCTGACTTGCTTGTCGGGCGGCGGCGGAAAGCCCTGCATGACCTCGTCCTCGGCAACGACCAAAGGCTGGCCGGTGCCCTGCGCCAGCGCAACGCTCATCGGCGCTACCAGCAGCGCCACGGCCAACCACGGCCCGACTGCGTCCGAATCCCGTCCTGCGCGTCACTGTTTGCGCTTGCATGCTGTCTCCATTCCTGTCCAGGCGCTTGCACGGACGGTGCGCCGCCTTGTATGCATTAGGTGCAAGCCTGCATGGTGCAGGCCGCGGGCGCCATCTTGGCGGACGCGGATCCTGACCTCAATGATGCGTTCGGAATAGAGCCATAACCCGGTGGAATGTCAGGCCCCGAAGCCGCATAATGGCGAAACCCTTCCTCTCCGATGTCTGCCATGCAGCTTCCCGACGCCCGCGTCCGCGACCTGCTCCGCCATCCGGGGCGCTTTGCCTGGCACACGCTCAGGCAGTTCCGCGCCAACCAGGGCCTGCTGCTGGCCGGCGCGGTGGCCTACTACGCGCTGCTGTCGATCGTGCCGCTGCTAATCCTGATGATCATTGCCCTGTCGCACGTGATCGGACCAGACCTGCTGTTGTCCACGCTCGCGCGCTACCTGGAGTGGGTGGTGCCGGGGCAGTCCAGGGCCCTTATCTCCGAGCTTGCCGCCTTCCTGCGCAACCGCGGCACGATCGGCTGGGTACTGCTGGGCACCATGCTGTTCTTCAGTTCGCTCGCCTTCACCGTGCTGGAGAATGCCATGTCGGTGATCTTCGAGCACCGCGTGTCGATCCGGCGCCGGCATTTCCTGGTCTCGGCGCTACTGCCCTATTGCTACATCGCGGTACTGAGCGTGGGCCTGCTGCTGGTCACGGTGGTGTCAGGCGGCCTGCTGGCCATCGGCGAACGGCATGTGGAAGTGCTGGGCCGCGACTGGTCGCTGGACCGGCTCTCGACCGGCCTGCTCTACCTGCTCGGCTTCATTGGCGAGGTGCTGATGCTGACCTCGATCTACATGGTGATGCCGGTTGGCAGGCTGTCGCTGCGGCATGCGCTGAGCGGCGCGTTGATTGCGGCCGTGCTGTGGGAAGTCTCCCGTCATGTGCTGGCATGGTACTTCACCACGTTGTCGCAAGTGAGCCGGGTCTATGGTTCGCTGACCACGGCGATCGTGGTGCTGCTGAGCTTGGAGATTGCGGCGACCTTGCTGCTGCTGGGGGCGCAGGTGATCGCGGAGTTCGAGCGTGGCGGCTGGGAAGGAAAGCCAGCGCACGCGGAACCGGAAGAATTCCACACCTGAGCGGCACCATTCACGCGCCCGCTCAGGCGAGCGCCAGATCGAGGCAGGCGCGGATACGCCTCTCCTCCTCCGCACCGAAGGCGCCGATAAATACCAGTGCAGACCCTGCCGCATCGCCTTGCGCCATCGGATTCAGCCGCATGCGGCCCGCGACCACATGCAGTTCATGCAGGCGCGGATCGGCTGCCAGCCTGACCATACCCTTCGCGCGCAGCAGGCGCACCGGCAGCGTCTTCAGCGCCTGCCGCAGCCGCATCTTGTCGAAATCGCGGCCGGTCTGGTATGAAATGCTGCGGATGCCGGCGTGCACGGTGCCGACGGGTCGCCGCCAGTGCCCGCCTGCCTGCAGCACGGCATCGCCATGTGGTTCCGGCAAGGCGGCGTCGACAAAGACCGACAAGGGCACCTCGCCCTCGCATGCGCTCAGCACCGCAGAACGCGGCGCGATGGCGCCGACCGTGGCGGCAGCCATTGCCAGTGCATCCGCATCGGCAAGGTCTGCCTTGGTCAGCACCACCACCGAGGCCCCCGCGATCTGCAGCCGCACTATGTCGCCCACCAGCGGATCGTGCAGGCTGTGGGCGACCTCGGTCACGTCCACGGCCACCACCACGGCATTGAGCACAAAGGCCCGATCCAGCAAGCCGACCTGCGCAATACGCTGCGGGTCCGAGACACCGCTGGCCTCGATCACCAGCAGGTCGGGCCGCTGCTCCCTTGCTGCGATGGCCACGAGCGCCTCGGCCAGCCGGCCGCCGATCGAGCAGCAGATACAGCCGTTCTCCAGCTGGATCACGTCGTCGCTGCGCGTGCGGATCAGCGCGGCATCGATATTGATCTCGCCGAAGTCGTTGACCAGCAATGCGATGCGGCGCCCGTGCGCGTTGGCCAGCAGGCGGTTGAGCAAGGTGGTCTTGCCGGCGCCAAGGTAGCCGCCGACCACCACCAGCGGGACCGGAGCCCGCGCGTTCATCGGGCCGGCGCCGGGAACACGCGCCCGCCCAGCACCGTGCCCCAGACGCGCACGTCCTTCAGGCATGCGGGAGCCACTGTGGTCGGGTCATCTTCCAGCACGGCAAAGTCGGCCAGCTTGCCAGGCGCGATGCTGCCGATGCGGTGATCGAGCTTCAGCGTATAGGCCGCACCCATGGTGATGGCATACAGCGCGTCGGCGACGGTCAAGCGCTCCGCTTCGCCCAGCACGCTGCCGGAGGCCGTCTGGCGCTGCACCGCGCACCACGCCGTGAAGAGCGGGTTCAGCGGCGTGATCGGCGCATCGGAGTGGATCGCAAACGGAATGGCCAGCTTGCGCGCAGTGCCCGCCGGGTTCATGCGCGCGGCGCGCGCCGGTCCCACGGTCTGGCCGGCATGCGCATCGCCCCAGTAGTACAGGTGGTTGGAGAAGAAGTTGATGCACAGGCCCAGCCGCGCCGCGCGCGCGAGCTGTGCCTCGTCGGCCAGCTGGCAGTGCTGCAGCGTATGGCGATGGTCCGCGCGCGGATGGCGCGACAGCATGGCTTCGAGCACGTCCAGCACCACTTGCGTCGCCTCATCGCCATTGTTGTGGATATGCAATGGCAGGCCGGCCAGGTGGAACGGCGTGAAGGCGTCGAGCAGTTGCTCGGGCGGGATCAGCCACAAGCCATTGGCCTGTCCGCCGGCATAGCCGGGCGCACGCAGGCGCGCGGTAAAGCCCTGGATCGAGCCGTCGACGATGAACTTGACCGGACCGAAGCGCAGCTTGTCGGTACCGGCCGCCGCCGCGGCCTGCACGCGGGCGGGGCCGCCCTGTGCATTGCGCTGCGGCGAGAACGCCGGGACGATGCGCAGCGGGAAGCCGGGGTCGGCAGTGACCGCCTGCAGCGTCTCCAGCCCCTTGGGCGACAGGTCGTTGACCAGGTCAGTCGCCGTGGTCACGCCCGCCAGTTGCGCCACGCGGCCGAAGCGGCGCACCGCGTCGGCATTCTCGGCCGCCGCCAGCGACAGGCCGCTGCCAAGCACGCGCTGCACCGGGAACATCGCGGCGAATTCCTGCAGCTCGCCGGTGGGCAAGCCCCGCGCGTCCTTGTGCACGCCGTCGATATCTGTGTCCTCGTCGATGCCGGCCCGCGCCAGCATCGCGGAATTGACGTTCATCAGATGCACGCTGGCATGCATCACCACGATGGGCCGCGTGGCCGAGACGCGATCCAGCTCGCGCACCGACAGCCGGCTGGCGCCGAAATAGATCGGGTCGAAGCCCCAGGCTAGCAGCGGCGTGTCCGGGTCATGCATCTGGCTTGCCGCGCCCGCCAGGCGATCGATCACCTGCTCCAGCGTGCGCAGACCGCGCCACAGCTTGCCGTCCGGATCGCGGCGGTCGAAGTAGCCGACGTAGACCGCATCCCACATCGCGCCTTCCATCAGGTGGCAATGGCCTTCCACCAGCCCGGGCATCAGCACCTTGTCGCGGAAGGTGTCGACCTGCACCGCATCCGGCCAGCCGGCCATCTCGGCCGCGCCGCCCACGGCAAGGATCTTGCCGTCGCGCACCGCGACTTGGGTCGCCTCGGGCTGGCCGGCTTCCATCGTGAGGATCTTGCGCGCCACGAATACCTGCGTGCGCGCCGTGTCGTCTTGTGTCATGAATTGCATGAGTCCGTTCATTCACGACGCCTGCACGCGGGCCAGGCGGGGTGCGTAGTTCACCAGCGCGATCACCAGCAGGTTGACGCACAGGCTGACCAGCCCGAGGTTGATGCCGCCGAAATCGACCTGCTGCACATACAGCGCGATCGCCAGTGCCTGGCCGGTGACGATGCCGAGCGCAATCGCCAGCGGCCGCACCTTCAGCGAGAACAGGATCACCAGCACGCCAGGGAAGAACTGCGTCACGCCGTAGTAGGTGGTGTTGATCAGCGTCAGCATCAGGTTGGGCGTGGCCAGCGTCATGGCGATGGACAACACCAGGTAGATCACGATCACCACCTTGGCGCCCTGCTTCTGGCGCGCCTCGGGCATGCCGGGCAGCAGGTTGCGCGTGACAATGGGGCCGATCGCCAGGCAGATGCCGGCCAGCACCAGCAGCCCCGACAGCGCAGCGCCGGCGGTCACCAGTCCGAGCAGCCAGTCCGGCAACAGCCGCACCGCCGCCGCGAAGAAGGCCTCGTTGGGGGAGGCGAGCTGCAGGTTCTGGCTGATCGCGTAGTACGACGCCAGCACCAGGAACGGATACATCAGCATGTACAGCGGCATCGCCACCTGCGTGCGCCGGATGGTGTTGGCGCTCTTGGCCGTGAAGAAGTTCTGCACCGCGAACGGCATCACGTAGAAGCCCAGTGCCTGGAACAGCATGGTGCTCATCGAGAAGCGCAGCTGGGTGTCATTCATCTGATTGCTGACCTGCATGCTGGCGGCATGGAACACGTCGCCCACGCCCGCCTTCCAGCCCACTGCAACGCCGGTGGCGACGATCGCCACCACCATCAGGATGTCCTTGAGGATGGCGATATAGGCCGATGCGCGCACGCCGGAGATGGCAATGTAGGTAAAGGCCAGCGCCGCCGAGATCATCACCAGGTACACCGGCTCGAACTCCCAGCCCAGCCCCTTGAGCGCCGCCACCAGCCCGGTGAACTGCAGCTGGCCCCAGGGCAGCAGGAACAGGATCGCCGAGCCCGCCACGATCAGCTCCAGCGCACGGCTGCCGTAGTGGCCCTTGAACAGGTCCGGCAGCGTGATCGCGTTATAGCGCGCGCCGGCCTGCCAGATCTTGGGCCCGAGGAAATAGCCGAGCGGATACGCCAGCAGGATGTAGCCGAGGAACCAGACCCCGTAGGTCGGCCCCTTGGCGTAGATGCCACCGGGAAAGCCCACCATCGTGCCGATGCTGTAGATCTCGCCCGCGGCCAGAAAGAACACCAAGTAGGCGCCGAACTGCCGCGACGCCACGAAGAAATCATGCACGCTCTGCGCGCCGTGGCCCTTCTTCGAGCGGATGGCGAGATAGAGCGAGAAGACGATAAAGCCGAGGAATACCGCTGTGGTCATGATGGTCTCCCCTTCAGGCTTCATGCGCCGCGTCGGCGGCGTGGCGGTCGAACAGCAGCCAGCACGCCAGCATGCAGCCGGAGGTCAGCACGAACCAGGCAAAGATCCAGGCGTAGATAAAGGGCACGCCGAGCACGAAGCGCTCGACAGTCGCCACCCAGGGCAGCATCCCGATGACGCCGATATACGGCAGGCCAAGGCCAATCAACAGCTTGAGCATGATGTCTCTCCGGTTTCCGATGGGCGGTGGATGGCGGGCGCCGTGTGTGCTGTCACCGGCCCGCTCTTTTGTTCCGGTCATCATAGGGAGCGCGGAGGTATGATTCAAATGCAAATGTTGAACCGATCCCATAACCAACGCGCATGGTTTTCCGCATGGACACACAGAAACTTCTGCACCTGCTCGCCGTGGTCGAGCACGGCACGTTCTCCGAAGCGGCCCGTGCCATACACCTGACCCAGCCGGCGCTGAGCCGCAGCATCCGCGCGCTGGAAGACGAGCTCAAGGCGCCACTCTTTGACCGCGGCGCGCGGCGCGCGCGCCTGACGGTGTTCGGCGAACTGGTGGCCGACCGCGCGCGCCGCATGCGGCTGGAAGAACGCCAGTTGCGGCGCGACCTGGACCTGCTGCGAGGTGGCGAGGAAGGCTCGCTGACGATCGGGGTCGCGCCCGCGCCGGCGGCGCTGCTGCTGACGCCGTTCCTGATCCACATGGCGCAGGCCCACCCGCGCATCAAAGTGCGCACCGAGACCGGCGCCACCAGCGCCCTGCTGGAGGCACTGCGCAACGAAACCATCGACGCCATCGTCGGCGATGCCTATGTGCTGCGCGCGGCCGACGACATCGACGTGGAGCCATTGGGTGAGCTACCCGCAGGTCTGGTATGCCGCGCCGGGCATCCGATCCTGCGCAAACGCCGCATCGATATCGAGACCATTCGCGCCTACCCGGTGGCAACCACCACGCTCAGCACCGTCATCAGCCGGCAACTGGCGGAGCTATGGGGGCCGGGCGCCGCGCCGGACAAGCTCTTCACCCTGCATTGCGACAACCTCGACATGCTGCGCAGCGTGACGCTGGCCAGCGATACGCTGCTGTTCGGCGTGCTCTCGATCACGCGGCAGGAGCGCGCCGCCGGGCTGATGGCCGAAGTGCCGATGCCGCCCGATCCGCGCCGCTGCGGCCGCTATGGCATTGCACGCATGGCGGCGCGCTCGCTGTCGCCGGCGCTGGAGGTGCTCTATCGGTTCACGCGGGAACACTGGAAAGCGCTGTCGTCCGAAGCTGGCGGTGCCAACGCGCGCCGCTGAACCTGCCCCTTGCCGCGCGCTGTTGTATGCTCCGCCCTGAACCATCGCCCGTGTCCCGCATGACCGAATCCACGCCAGACCGCCCTCGCCGCATCACCATCCACGACGTCGCCCGCGCCGCCGGCGTGTCGCTGACCACGGTGTCGCACGCGCTGAACGACCGCGGCGTGCTGGACCCGGCCACGCGTGCGCGCGTCAAGCGCGTTGCCGCCGAACTGGGCTACCGGCCCAGCGTGCGCGCGCAGCGGCTGCAGTCGGGCCGCGCCAACTGCATCGCGCTGTTGTCGTCGATGCCGTTCGCGGTGGCGGGCGGCACGTCGCGGCTCGGCTTCATGATGGAAGTGGCGGCGATCGCCGCCGAAGCGGCAATGGGGCGCGGCCTGGGCGTGGTGCTGGTGCCGCCGCTGGAAGGCGCCGGGGGCCTGCTCGATACATTGGATATCGACGGCGCGATCGTGATCGAGCCGATCGCGGGCGACCCGCATATCGCGCGCCTGCGTGAGCGCGGCGTCAGCATCGTGTCGATCGGGCGCGAGCCGCTGACCGACACGCCGGTGCCTTGCGTCGACCTGCAATCGGCCGACACCGCCCGGCTGCTGCTGGCGCATTTGCACGGACACGGGCGCCGGCATATCGGCCTGATGATCGGCGCGGCGCCGCGGCAGTCGTATGTGGAAACCGAACGCGCTTACCGCGAGTTCACGCAGGCAATGGGCTTGCCCTGCCATATCGTCAAGGCAGCCGAGGAACACGGCGAAGCCGCGGGCGCCGAGGCCTGCGCGCAGTTGCTGGCGCAGATGCCGGCGCTCGATGCGCTGTGCGCGCCGGTGGATGCGTTTGCGGTGGGCGCCATGGCCCACCTGCAAGGGCTGGGCAAGCGCGTGCCCGACGATGTGCTGGTGGTGACGCGCTATGACGGCATCCGCGCCCGCAGCGCACAGCCGCCGATCACCGCGGTCAACCTGCATCTGGAGCGCGTGGCATCGCTGGCGGTGGAACTGCTGTTCGCGCACCTGTCCGGCGACCGTAGCCGCGACGTGATCACCGGGCCCGCGCCCGAACTGGTGGTGCGGGCATCGTCCACGCCAGGCGTCTAACCGCGCAGCAGCACCACCGCACCGGAGACCAGCGCAAACACCAGCACGCCGATGCGCAGCATGCGCTGGTTGATGCGCTTGTGCACCAGGTGGCTGGCCACCATGCCGACGATCAGCACCGGCAGCAGCCCGATGGCATAGAGCACCTGCTCCATACCGAGCCGGTCGCTCAGCGCCAGCACCACCAGCGAGATCGATTCACCGACCAGGAAGCACAGCGCCACGGTGGCACGCAGCGTCGCGACCGGCGCATGCTGGTAGGCCAGCGCCAGCGGCGGGCCGCCGACACCGGTTGCGGTCTCGGTCACGCCGGTGATCAGGCCGGTCGAGGCAAAGGTCAGCCGCCCCGGCGTAAAGGCCGGCGCCAGCAATGACACCACCGCTGCGGCAATGGTGCTGCCGCCGACCAGCGCGTTGAGCCATGCCATCGGCATCGCCACCAGCACCCACAGCCCGCCGAAGGTGCCGGCCAGCCGCCCGGCGCTGATCCACCCTGCGCCGCGCAGGTCGATGGCATGGCGTTCGCGCCATGCCACGTAGGCGTTGAGCGGCAGCATCGCCAGCAGCAGCGCGCCTGGCAGCATTGCCGGCGCGGCCAGCGCCAGTACCGGCACCACGATCAGCGCGAAGCCCATGCCGGTCGCACCCTGGACCAGCGCGCCGGTAAAGACCGCCACGCCGACGCTGAACAACGTCATGTCCATGGTCAGGATGCCTCCATGCCGGCCTGGCGCGCGCGGTGCACGTCCGCGGCGTCGTGCAGCTTGCGGATCGGGGCATTGGCGATGGTGTCCTCGGCCATGGCGTGGATCGCCCGCATCAGCGCGCGAGCGTCCCAGTCCGTGGGCCAGCCCTGCCACAGGCGCAGGCTGCCATCGACAAAGACCGCGCGGATCTGGTCGCGGTTGGCCAGGCGCACCAGTTCCCAGGTCAGGTCCCAGGACGGCGTCAGCTCCGGCACGTCCAGGTCGACCAGCAGGAAGTCGGCGCGCTTGCCCGCGGCGATCTCGCCGGTGAGCGCACCCAGGCCCGCCACATCGGCCGCGTCATGCGTGGCCATGTCGACCCAGCGCCAGCCCGCGCCGCAGGAGGAATCGCCCACGCCGATGCCGAAGGCGAAGCGCTGGGCGGCCTCGGCATAGTCCAGCAGGCGGAAGCCGTCGCTGCGGGTGCCATCGGTGCCCAGACCCAGGCGCACGCCGAAGGTGGCCATGGTTTCAGCCGGCGCCACGGCGTTGCCCTTCCAGGCGCTGGCCACGGGGTTGTAGGCCACCGCGGTGCCGGTGTCGGCCAGCAAGCGGATCTCATGCGGCGTCACCAGCGTGGCATGCGCCAGCAGCGCCGCCTGGCCCAGTGCGCCGACTGCCGCGAGATGTTCGATCGGACGGCGCCCGCAGGCATTGAGCGAGCGCTCCACCGCCACCAGGTGCTCGTTGGCGTGCGTCTGGAAGATGCGGCCGGATTCGGCGCACAACTGGTAGACGTGGTGCAGCATCGCGTCAGAGGCCACCTCGGGAATCGAGATCGCCAGCGACGGGGCCACCAGCGGATCGCTGGCGTACTTGTCCAGATGAGCGGCGGCGCGGCGCAGGATCGGCGCGGCGTCGAGCGTTTCGGCGCCAGGCTTGTCGTTGCAGATCAGGCCCAGCACGCAGCGCACGCCGGCATCGGTGATCGCGCGCGCAACCGCGTCCAGCCCGGCGTCGCTGCGCGTGCCGGCATCGACCACGGTGGTGAAGCCGCCGCGCAGCGCTTCCAGCGCCGCCAGCTTGGACGACAGGTACAGGTGCTCCGCCTTCAGGCTGCCCTCCAGCGGCACCCACACGCGGCGGAAGATCTCCGACGGCTCGCCGAACACCAGCGACTTGCCGAACGACTGCGTCAGGTGGTGATGCGTGTCGATCATGCCGGGCATCAGCAGCATGCGCGGCAGCGGCAGGGTCTCCAACTCGGGGAAGCGCGCAGCGACTTCCCCGGCCGTGCCCACTGCCGTGAAGCGGCCACCCTCCACCACCACCGCGTGGCCGCGTACCGCGCCCTGGCGCAGCAGGGTCCATTCCGGCAGCAGGATGCGCGGTTGCCTGAAACTGTCCGGCACCAGGGCCGGGTTGGTATCGCCGGGCCAGGCCGGGGTCGAGTCAGAACGATCAGTCATTGCAATTCAGGAAGCGGGGTCAATGCGTGGCAGCGGCATCGTCGCGGGCCACCGGGCCCGCTGCCGCGGCCCGCAGGCCCGTATGGAAGAACAGGAAGTTGAGCAGCGCCGCGGTCATGGCCCCCATGGCCACGCCATTGCCCACCAGGATGCGCACGTTGGCCGGCAGGCCGCCATAGATGCCGGGCACCAGGATCGGCAGCAGGCCCACGGCCAGCGCCACGGCCACCACGTACATATTGGCGTGGTCGCGCAGGTCCACCTTGCGCAGGATGTCGATGCCCATGGTGCCGACGATGCAGAACACCACCAGCCCGGTGCCGCCGACCACGGCCTCGGGGATCGCGCTGATCAGCGACGACACCGGCACCAGCAGCCCGAACGCCACCAGGATCGCGCCCGACATCGCCGTGACAAAGCGCGAGCGCACGCCGGTGGCACGCACGATGCCGATGTTCTCGCCGCTGGTGATGATCAGCGAGGTGCCGAACATCCCGCCCAGCAACGAAGTCAACGCATCGGCGCGGATGGTGCGCGGCACGTCGCGCTGCTGGTCAACCGGCCTGCCCACGGCATCGCTGATCGCCAGCGTCTGGCCGGTGGCCTCTACCATCGAGATCACGGCGAACACCATCAGCGGGATCGCGGCCACCACATCGAAATGCGGCCACCCGAACGGGAACGGCGTGGGCAACGCGAACACCGGCGACATCGACACATGGCCAGGCTGGAACGCACCGGCCAGCCCGGCCACCAGCGCACCGCCCAGCAGCCCCAGCAGGATCGCCAGCTGTGCCAGCATGCCCGACAGCAGGCGCGATGCCGCCACGGTGCAGGCAATGGTGGCGAACGCCAGCAGCAGGTTGAGCGGATCCACCGTGCTGCCCGCGGCCGGGTGGCCGGCAACCAGCTTGCCGGATACCTGCGCCAGGTTGATCGCCACCAGCAGCAGCATCGTCCCCACCACCACCGGCGGGAAATAGCGCAGGCAGCGCCGGAATACCGGCAGCACGCAGAAGTAGAAGACGCCGGTCAGGATCACCGCGCCGGCAGCGGTCTGCACGTCGGTCTGCTGTGCGATCAGGATAAACAGCACGATCGGGGCGCCGCCGGGCAGCATCACGAACGGCAGCCGAGCACCGATGCCCCGCTTGCCCAGCGACTGCAACAGCGTGCCGATGCCGCAGATCACAAAGGTGGCGCTCAGCAGCTGCACCGCCAGCGCGGGCGGGAAGTTCAGCGCCTTGCTCATCAGGAAGACGGACGCGATCGGCGACGCGGCCATGACCAGTACGTGTTGAAGCCCGAAGACAAACAGGCGCCGCCATGGCAGCCGTTCATCCACCGGCGCGGGGGCGGGGTGGGACATGCTTTGCTCCTCGTTTGGTGTGTGGGCGTTGTCCCGGTGGCCCGCAAGCCACCTGCTGCGTCTGTGCGCAATTCGCCTCGGATATTATCGATTTCCGCTAACAAAAACGTTTTGGTAAGTGTAGGGAAACGGAATTCGCGATGCAAGCGGTTTCTCGGCGGAGCGCCTGTGGTCTTCCCCTATATCGATCAGATCGATAAGTGCTAGCAGCAAAACGCGTTTCACAAGTTGATGCCTGGGCCCCAAAGTACCCGCCATAGCGCCTTGCGCGACACAACACGCCCCTGAAGGAGACGCCCCCATGCGAGACAAGAACAGTCCGGCGGAATCTGCCGACCCCGCCCAGCCGGTGCCGGCCCGGCGCCGCATCGTCCAGGGGGCGGGCCTGCTCGCTCTCAGCGCCTCCCCGCTCGGCGCACTGGCCGCGCGCATCAGCGACGGCGTCACCCTGGCCGACGGCCCCCGCCCGCTGGTGCGCTATCCGGGCAAGCGCCCGCTGGTGCGCGTCAGCACCCGGCCGCCGCACCTTGAGACGCCCTTCTCCGCGTTCAACGAGGGGCCGATCACCGCCAACGACGCCTTCTTCGTGCGCTACCACCTGGCCAACATTCCGCTGTCGGTAGACCTTGCCACCTTCCGCCTGACGGTTGGCGGGCACGTCAACAAGCCGCTGAAGCTGTCGCTCGATGAACTGAAGAGGCTGGCCGATCCGGTGGACATCGTCGCCGTGAACCAGTGTTCAGGCAACAGCCGCGGCTTCTCCGAGCCGCGCGTGTTCGGTGCCCAACTTGCCAACGGTGCAATGGGCAATGCGCGCTGGACCGGTGTGCCGCTGCGCAAAGTGCTGGAGCACGCGGGCGTCAAGGCCGGCGCCAAGGTGGTCACCTTCAACGGGCTGGATACGCCGGTGCTGCCGAGCACGCCCGACTTCCGCAAGTCGCTCGATATCGCCCATGCGATGAACGGCGAGCCGATGCTGGCCTGGGGCATGAACGGCGAAGACCTGCCGCTGCTCAACGGCTATCCCATCAAGCTGGTGGTGCCGGGCTACTTCGGCACCTACTGGATCAAGCACCTGTCCGAGATCGAGGTGCTGGACCGCCCGTTCGAAGGCCATGATGCGTTCTTCATGACCAAGGGCTATCGCGTACCGGATAACGACTGCCAATGCGTGGCGCCGGGCACCCCCGCCAGCAAGACGCGGCCGATCTCGACGCTCGCGGTGCGCAGCTTCATCACCAGCGTGGGCGCCGGCGGCGTGCTGCCCGCCGGTCGCATGGTGGAGCTGAAAGGCATTGCCTTCGATAGCGGCTCCGGCATCCGCGGCGTCGAAGTCTCGGTCGACGGCGGGCAAAGCTGGCAGGCCGCCACGCTGGGCCAGGACCTGGGCCGCTTCTCGTTCCGCCCCTGGCAACTGCCGGTGAAGTTCGCGCGCAAGGGCCCAGCGGTCTTGATGGTGCGCGCCACCAGCGTCCAGGGCGAGGTGCAGCCTGCCAAGGCCAACTGGAACCCGGCCGGCTATCGCCGCAACGTCATTGAATCCACGCCGGTCACCATTGCCTGAGGAGCGCGCCATGCATCGATCCATCACCCCCATGCTGCTCGCGCTCGCCCTGCTGGGCGCGGGTAGCGCGTCCGCGGCACCCCAGGACATCAAGCTGCCGGCGGAGAACGTTAAGCTCAAACCCGCGAAGCTGCCCGGCTACGGCATCGCCATGCAGAAATGCGCGATCTGCCATTCGGCCGACTACGTCGCCTACCAGCCGCCCGGCCTGAGCCTGACGCAGTGGACCGGCGAGATGAAGAAAATGCAGCAGGCCTACGGTGCGCCGATCGACGATGGCGAGGTCGAGCAGCTCGGCGCCTATCTCGCGGTGGCCTACGGCTCCGCCAAGATCAAGGATCCGGAGATCGTGGCGATCGCGCAGAAGGCGGGCAAGCCCGCGCCGGCCGCACCCGCGGCCGCCTCAGCGCCTGCCGCCGCGGTGGACGTGCAGGGCCTGCTGGCGAAGAACGCCTGCCTGAGCTGCCACAGCGTGACGCAGAAGGTTGTCGGCCCGGCTTATCACGAAGTCGCCACCCGCTATAAGGACGATGCGCAGGCACAGGCCAGGCTGGAAGCCAGCATCCGCGGCGGCAGCACCGGCAAATGGGGTTCGGTGCCGATGCCCCCGTTTGCCGGGTTGAAGGCGGACGAAGTCAAGGCGTTGGCGGCGTACGTGCGGCAGCAATAGTCTCCCCCCGCTTCCCCGATCGCAAGGCGCCACGGCTAATCGCCGGGGCGCCTTGCATTTTTCGCTTGCAGTTTCCCGTTGCTTCCTTATACTTAGCCACATGGCTAACCATTGTGCCGAGTTTGCTGACGTGTCCCAGGCTGTCGATATTTCCCCGCTTTCCGACGTGTTCTACGCGCTGGCGGACCCGACCCGCCGTGCCATCGTCAGCGTGCTCGGCCGCGGGCCGGAAACGGTCTCGGCACTGGCGGCACCGTTCACGATGGCACTGCCCTCGTTCATGAAGCACCTGCAGGTGCTGGAGCGCAGCGGCCTGATCCGCTCGCGCAAGACGGGGCGCGTGCGCACATGCGAACTGGTACCGCAACCGCTGTCAGACGCGCAGCAATGGCTGGCCGACCAGCGCGCCATGTGGGAGGCCCGTACCGACCGCCTGGCCGCCTTTGTCGAAGCCCTTCATCAGGAGGAACAGTCAGATGCCGAATGAAAACGCCGCCAGCCCTGAAAGCCAGGACCTAGTCATCTCGCGCCTGCTCAAGGCCCCGCGTGCCAAGGTCTGGCGTGCATGGAGCGATCCCAAGCTGCTCAAGGAGTGGTGGTGCCCCAAACCCTGGACCACCGAGGTCCTGGCCTTCGACATGCGCCCCGGCGGTGCCTTCCATACGCTCATGAAAGGCCCGGACGGCGGCGTCAGCGACAACCCGGGATGCTTCCTCGAAATCGTGCCGATGGAGAAGATCGTCTCCACCTCGGCCCTGGTGGCAGGCTATCGGCCCAACAAGCCGTGGCTGTCGATGACCGCGGTCATCACCATGGCTGACGAGGGTGACGGCACCCGCTACATTGCAAGCGTGATGCATCCGGATGAGGCCACGCGCAAGCAGCATGAGGAGCTGGGGTTTTATGAGGGCTGGGGCATCTGCATTACGCAGCTGGATGAATTTGCGCAGCAGTTGAAGTAAGGCTGGCTTCGCAGATGCCTTCGGCACGCTTGCCGGTTTGCTCCCCTTGCCCGCTCGCGGGAAAGGGGAGCGCCTGCGAGAGGTGCCAGCCTGATCCCGATCTCTCAGTAGCGTGGGCGGCTTGGCGTTTTCAAAACCGATGCCGCAACCCCACGCTCACCGACTTCGCATCATCCCCGCTACCCGGATCAATCACGATGCTGTTGTTGCTCACGCTGCCGCCGGGGCTGTTATGCACCAGCACCACCCGCACATAGGCCGTGGTGCGCTTGCTCAGGTCATGGTCCCACCCCAGCGTCACCGCCAGCGGCCGCTGGCCGCCGCCCAGGATCTGGCGCTTGAGTGCGGCGGCCTTGAAGGTGTCGCGTTGCGTCACGTTCCAACTGAAGGTCACGCCGTAGTGGCGTGCTGAGCGGGTCTCGGGCCGCTCGCTGCTGGCGGCGCTGTACAGCAGGCCGATCTCGACCGGCTTGAAGCGATAGGAGCCGCCGACGAAATGGTTGGAAGTCAGCGTCGGCTCCACCGGCACGTTGGCGCCTGAATACATCCCCTGGTAGGAGTAGAACGCGTAGACGTTGCCGGCCTCGTAGGTCGCATTCATGCCGAAGTTCAGCCCTGAGCGCGCCGACCCCGGCACCTCGCCGGGCGCCACCGCGGCGCCAAAGGAAAAGCCGCCCCAATTAGGCGAGAAATACTGCACCGCGTTGTCGAAACGGGCGCCGTAGGCCACGTGCCCGGTGCCCTGCGATGCGGTCGCGCTCAGCAGGTTGAATGGCGACACCGCGCCATTGAGCAGGAACGGATCCAGCCGCAGCAGCGCATAGAACGACGGCGTGTACTGCCGCCCCAGCCGGAACTCACCCCAGTTGCCCGACAGGCCCAGATAGGCCTGTCGCCCGAACAGCCGGTTGTTGCCGAAGAACTCCGTGCCGTTGTCGATATTGAAGCCCGACTCGACCAGGAAGTTGGCCTTGAGCCCGCCGCCCAGGTCCTCGATGCCGCGGATGCCCCAGCGCGACGCGGCCTGCTGGCCTTCGCGCATGCGCACCACGCTTTCCGAACCCCCGGCGTATTCGATCGATGCATCGACCACGCCGAACAGCTGCATCGTGCCGGCCACGGCATTGCCCGCGGCCAGCGCCGCGCCCATCACCATCCACTGTCTTACCTTCACGCTGCCTGTCTCCCGTTCTTGTTGTTGTGGTCCAGCCTTACTTCGCCTGCAGCCCCGCCACCTTCACTACCTCGCCCCACGCGGCCAGGTCGGCGCTGACCAGCTTGCCCAGGTCGGCCGGGCTCGACGGCGCGGCCGGCTGCAGGTTCATGGCGGTGAACTTCTCGCGGTCGCCCGGTGTCTGCAGGATGCGGTTCACCTCGGCGTTCAGCCGGTTGACGATCGGCGCGGGCAGGCCCCTGGGGCCGAAGATCGCGACCCAGCTGGCTTGCTGGAAGGGCACGCCCTGCTGCGACATAGTCGGCACGTCCGGCGCCGTCAGCAGACGCTCCGGACCGGAGACCGCAATGCCCCGGATGCGGCCGGACTTCAGGTGCGGGACAGACGAGATGGCGTCGGTGATGCCAATGGTGACGTGGCCCGCGGCCAGGTCGTTGCTGCACTGGGTGGCGGTCTTGTAGGGGATATGGCGCAGGTGGATGCCGGTCTTGGCATTCAGGTATTCCATGGCCAGGTGGCCGCCCGAGCCCACGCCCCATGAGCAGTACGCCAGTTCCGTCTTGCTGGCCCTGGCGTAGGCAACCAGCTCCTGCAGATTGTGCACCGGTACAGTGGCGCTGACCGCCAGCAGGTTGCCGCCGGGCTGGCTGGGGCGCGCGATGGGGGTGAAGTCCTTGATCGGGTCATAGGGCAGCGACGGCGTGGTCCACGGGTTCACCGTCATGGTCGCGGCGTAGGTGAACAGCAGCGTGTAGCCGTCGGGCGCGGCGCGCGCCACGGTCTCGTTGGCGATGATGCCGTTGGCGCCGGGGCGGTTGTCGACCACCACTGGCTGCTTGAGCGCGGCGGTCAGGCGCTCGGCCACCAGCCGTGCAGTCTGGTCGGTGACGGTGCCTGCGCCCGAGGGCAGCACCATGCGGATGGGCTTGCTGGGGTATGGGGCCTCGGCGTGCGCGCTGACCGCACCCGCCAGGGCCAGCGCCGCGGCCAGGGTCGCTGTGCGCGTGGCACAAGCCCTGCGGGCGCCAGTGTGCTGGCTGCTCATATTGCTGTCTCCGTTGCGGCGCATTGGCCGCGCATGCCGGTACGTTGCCGGCGTGTCATGGGTGGGCGCACCGGGCAGCGGCCCGGGCGCCCTGGCTGAACCGGCTCAGGCTTGCGCCTGCGCCGCGTGATCAAGTGCCGCCAGCCGTTCGTAGTGCCAGTCGGCATCGCCGAACAGGTTGGCGTGGGCGGCCAGGCGCTTGTAGCAGTGGCCGATTTCCATCTCGTCGGTCATGCCCACCGCACCGTGCAGCTGCACCACGTCTTCGCCGAGCGCGCGCCCGGCGTCCGAAACAAAGGCCTTGGCATGCGATACCGCGCGCATGCGCGCCACTGCATCGCCATGCAGGGCGTTGGCCGCCAGCTCGGTGATGGCGCGCGCCTGTTCGACGCTGACATAGAGGTCTACCAGCCGATGCCGGATCACCTGGTTGGCCGTCAGGGGGCGACCGAACTGCTCGCGCGTCACCAGGTAGTCGCGGGTCAGGTCGAACGCGCGCGACATGGTGCCCACGGCTTCGGCGCAGGCCATCACGGTGGCCTGGTCGATGGCGCCTTCCACCAGCGGCCAGGCGCCGTCCATCGGGCCGATGCGCGCGCTGTCCGGCACGGTCGCGCGGCGCAGCGTTACGCTGGCGGTCTGGCGGCCGTCGTAGGTCGGCAGCGCATCGATGCTGATGCCGCGCGTGTCGGCCGGCACCGCGAACAGCGTCAGGCCGCTGCGGTCGCGGCGCTGGCCGCCGGTGCGCGCCAGCACCAGCAGCACGGCGGCGGCGCCGCCGCCCAGCACCAGGGTCTTGCGGCCGTCCAGCGTCCATTGACCCGGCTCATGCTGTTGCGCGGTGGTGCTGACATCGAAGGCGTCATAGCGTCCCTGCGTTTCCCATGCGGCCAGCGCCAGCATGGCGCCACCCTCGGCCATCGCCGCCGCGATGGCGGCGTGGGCGGGATCGCCGCAGGCGGCCAGCAGCGGCGCGCACAGCGCGGCATTGGCCAGCCAGGGCTCGGCAGGCTGGGCGCGGCCCAGTTCCTCGGCCAGCAGGGCCTGGTCCGCGGCATCGCCCAGGCCGCCGCAGGCTTCGGGCAGGCCCACGGCCAGCCAGCCCATTTCGGCAAACGCCTGCCAGTGCTTGCGCGAGAAGCCTTCGGGCTCGGCCAGCGCCGCGCGGCGCTGCTCGAAGCCGTAGCCGCGCTCGACATAGCGCCGCACGCTTTCCTGCAGCAGGCGGCGATCGTCCGTTGAATCGCTCATGTGTTCAGTTCCTTGTCCTGGGTTGCGGGCACGATTGGGGCCACTACAGGCCCAGCACCTGCTTGGCCAGCAGTTCGTGCTGGATCTCGCTGGAGCCGCCGGCGATGGTGTAGCCGCGGGTGACGAAGCGGCGCGCCGATGCCGCCGCGGCGTATGCCGACTGGCCCGCTTGCGGCACGGCGGGCTCGAAGTGCGCGGCGCGGTCATAGGCCAGCGTGTCCGGACCCAGCGCATCGACCGCCAGGTTCTCGATATCCTGGATCAGCCGGCTGCCCAGCAGCTTGAGCATGCCGGTCTCCGGCCCCAGCGTTTCCCCGGCGCGCGCCCGCTTGCGAAAACGCAGCACGGTTGCCGCCAGCGCTTCGAGCCGCACCTCCAGCGCGCGCATCCGGCGTGCAAACCACGGGCGCTGCGACAGCGGCTGGCCGCCCTCCTCCAGCTCCTCGCCGATGGCGCGCACCTTGGCCAGGCGGCGGCGGTTCTCCGCCACGCGTGCCAGGTTCAGCCGCTCATGCTCGAGCAGGGACTTGGCGATGGTCCAGCCAGCGTTCTCTTCGCCGACCAGGTTCTCCACCGGCACTTCCACCTCGTCGAGGAACACCTGGTTGAACAGGTGCCAGCCATGGATGCCCACCAGCGGCCGCACGCTGACGCCGGGGCTGCGCATATCGATCAGCAGGAAGCTGATGCCCTGCTGCGCGTGCGCCTCGGTATCGGTGCGCACCAGGCAGAAGATCCAGTCCGCGTACTGCGCGTAGGACGTCCAGATCTTGCTGCCGCTGACCACGTAGACATCGGTGCCGTCGGGCCGCGTCCTGCGCAACGCACGCGTCTTCAGCGAAGCCAGGTCGGAACCGGAGTTCGGTTCGGAATAGCCCTGGCACCACCAGTGCTCCTGGTTCAGGATGCGCGGCAGGAAGTACTGCTGCTGCGCCGGCGTGCCGTAGCGGATCAGGATCGGGCCGATCATCTCGAAGGTGATGCCGCCGCTCTCGGGCGCGTGCGCCAGCACCAGTTCTTCCTGGAATGCGGCGCGGCGCTCGGCGCTCCAGTTGCAGCCCTGCCATTCAGGCGGCCAGTGCGGCGCCAGCCAGCCGCGTTCGGCGAGCCGGTGCTGCCAGTCGACCAGCTCTTGCTTGCTGACTTCCAGTCCGAGGCGGACTTTCTCGCGCACGGCATGGGGCAGCGACCGGGCGACGAACTCGCGCACCTCGCGGCGGAAATCCTGCAGCGACGCGTCGTCGTCAGTGTTGATGGAATCTGTCATGGAAATATCGGTCCTCAGGAATTCTTGTCGCGCGCGGCAGATGCCATGCGCATCGTCGCGGCGCGCATGCCGCCCTTAATCGCGGCCACGCCTTCGGCCGGAAAGCCGCCGATGGTGGCGGCCAGGCCGCGCGCGCGGTCCAGTACCTCGGCGTCTTGGACCAGTTCGGTGGCAATACCCAGGCGCAGCAGCTCCGGCGCTGGCACGCGGTCGCCAAGCAAGCACAGGCGCGCGGCCACGGCCTCGGAATGGCGTAGCGCCAGCCAGTCGGCATTGCGCGGCGCGGCCATGCCCAGGCGGATCTCGCCGATTTGCAGGAAGGCCCCAGCGCCGCACACCAACAGGTCGCCGGCCAGCGCCAGCGCCGCGCCGCCGTTGATGGCATGGCGCTCCAGCGCCACGATCCATGCCTTGCGGCTTTGCAGCAGGCCCAGATGGACGCGCTCCCAGACCGGCGCAAACGCGGCCAGCCCGCCGGGCTCCGCCTGCAGTGCCTGCAGGTCCAGGCCGGAACAGAAGGCGCCGTCGGCGCCGCGCAGCAGCACGGCGCGCACGCTGTCGTCGGCGGCCAGGATCTCGATGGCATCGCCCAGCGCGCGTGCCAGCGACATGTCGACGGCATTGCGACGGGCCGGGCGGTTCAGCACCACCTCGGCCCAGCCGGCATGGCGCTGCAGCAGTACGGGGGATTGGGGGGTGTTCATGCGGGCTCCTGCTGGGCTTGTTCCACGCCAATCGCACCGGCGCGGGCCATGGCGTCGATCTCCGCCGCGTTGTAGCCGAGCTCGGCCAGCACCTCGGCCGTATGCTGGCCGAGCCGCGGCACCGCGGGCGTGGCCCCTGCCGGCAGGCTAGCCATGGTGAACGGCAGCCCGGGCAGGTCCAGCTGGCCGCCCTCGCCATCATCGACTTGCCGCAGGATGCCGCTGGCGCGCACGTCGGCACTCGCTTTGACCTGGTGATAGTCACGCACCACGCCCACCACCACCTGGTGGCGCTCCAGCAGCGCACGGGCGGCGTCGCCGCTCAGGTGGCGCATGGCGTCGTGCAGGATGGCCAGCAGCGCCAGGCGGTTCTGCACGCGCAGAGCGTTGCAGGCAAAGCGCGCGTCCTGCGCCAGCGCCGGCTGGCCGATGGCCTCGCACAGGCGCGTCCAGTGTTCGTCGAGATAGGCCGACAGCACGATATGCCCGTCCGCGACCGCGATCACATCCGCGGCCGGCGCGGCCTTGGGCTGGCTGTTGCCGCTGCGCACCGGCAGCGCGCCGGAGCACTGGTATTCGGCCCACAGCTGGGCCTGCATCTGTACACCGACCGACAACAGCGAGGTCTCGATAGTCTCCCCGGCGCCGGTGCGCTCGCGCCGGAACAGCGCCGCCAGGATGGCGTTGCCGGTCGCCAGCGCGGTGGCCGCGTCGATCAGCGCGAAGCCGGCCTTCAGCGGCTGCCCGCCGGCCTCGCCGGTGACGGACATCATGCCGCTCTCGGCCTGCGCGGCAATATCCAGCCCGGGCCGCGTGCGCGACGGCCCGCGCGTGCCGAAGCCGCTGATGGAGGCGTGGATCAGGTCAGGACGCGCCGCGCGCAGCGTGGCGGCGTCCAGCCCCAGCGCTTCCATCACGCCGGCGCGGGTGTTGTGCAGCACCACGTCGCTGGCCAGCGCCAGCCGCCGTGCGGCGTCCAGCCCGCCGGGCGTGCGCAGGTCCAGCGCGATGCCGCGCTTGCCGCGGTTGTAGGCCAGGTACATCGGGCTCTGCGGGCTGGTGCCGTCAAAGCGCCGCGCGCTGTCGCCGCGCAAGGCCTCCACCTTGACCACGTCGGCGCCCAGGTCGGCCAGCATCATGGCCGCGCCCGGCGCCGCGATGAACTGCCCGAACTCCGCCACGCGTATGCCTGCCAGCGGCAGGTCTTGCCGGTTCGTCATGCGATGCCACTCCTCGAAGATGCCGGCGCGGCCGGCGGTTTGCGACGATGTGGAGCGATCATGCGTTAGCACCGCGCATCATGGCAGATGCCAAAACTGCTTCGGTGCAAACTAATGGTTAGCACCCTGGGGTTATCCCGAACCCGCCGGAATGCCGCTATGCTGTGCGCCCAGTGCGTCGTTTGAGTGGAGCCAAATCCATGCGTCTGAGCCAAGTCCAGGACTTCATCGCCGTGGCCGAGCACGGCAGCATCCGCGCCGGGGCCCGTGCGCGCGATGTGTCGGCACCGGCACTGACCAAGAGCATCCGCCAGCTGGAAGAGGAACTGCATGTGCCACTGCTGACCCGCACCACCCGCGGCGTGGTGCTGTCGCGCTTCGGCGAAGCCTTCCTGCGGCGCGCGCGGCTGATCGCCACCGAGGCCCGCAAGGCCAGCGAGGAAATGGCGCAGATGCTGGGCGCGCGCAACGGCGTGGTGCGCGTCGGCACCACCCGCGGCCCGGCGCATGTGGTGCTGCCTCCCGTGGTCAAGCGCTTTCGCGTGCAGCATCCAGACGTGCTGGTGTGCATTGACAGCTGGGGCTACCCCACCCACCTGGACGAGCTGCGCTCGGGCGTGATGGACATGGCGGTGAGTCCGGTCCCGAACGAGGGCATCGAGCGCGAATTCACCTGCGAGCCGCTCTACAACAATGACTCGGTGGTGATGGCGCACCGCGAGCATCCGCTGCGCAACGCCCGCAGCCTGCGCGAGCTGATCGGCTCGGACTGGATCCTGACCGGCCAGCGCATGCATGGTCCGGGCGCCGCCATCCTCGATGCCTTCCGTGAACGCGATCTGCCGTTGCCGCGCGTGGCGGTGCGCTGCGACACCATCGGCATGATCGAGCACCTGATGCAGGACCGCCACCTGCTGTGCATGCTGCCGCGCCAGATGGTGGCCGGCCGGCTGGCCGCCAATGGCCTGGTGCCGTTGCCCATCGAGGACAAGCTGCCCAGCCACACCGTCAGCCTGATCTACCGCGCCGATTCGCCGATGACGCCGGTGGCGGCGCAGTTCGCCACTCTGCTGCGTCGTGAAGTCCACTATCTGTCCAACCTGCCTGACAGTCCGCTGCGCCGACTCGACTGAAGGCAGCCGCTACCGCAGCGCGCGCCGGCCGGGAACTCCCTGCACCCGCGCGGTGCTAACCAGCGGTTTACACCTGAAATTCCAGAACCCCCGCCGGGCCGCACCGGCGCTTGGTTTGCGGCCGGTATGCCGCCTCCCGGCGGGATTTTCCCCAATCCCCGGGGTGCACCTTCTTGCCTGACAGTTGCGCTGGACGCGACCTGGTTCGCAGAGGAGGCAAGCATGCAGGACATTGAGGACCGGCCGGCGGCACTGGTCACCGGCACAGGAATCGACGGCGCCGGCAACGGCGTGTGGTTGCTGCACGGGCAAGGGCAGAGCTTTGTCGCCGACGTGGGCGGCGGCCTGCTGGTGGTCGACAGCGGCCCCGGCGGGCGCGTCACGCGCGGCATGATCGAGGCGCTGCGCACGCAGACCGGACTGCCGGTGCTGGCCATCTGCTACAGCCACGGCCATATGGGCTACAACGCCGGCCTGCAGCAATGGCTGGACCACGCCGCCGCGCGCGGCGAGCCCGCGCCGCGGGTGCTGGCCCACGTCAACGTGCTGGCGCGGCAGGCGCGCTACCGCGAGACCCAGCGCATGCAGGAGCGCATGGCGGAGATCCAGTTCCGCCAGCCGGCCGGCGCGCTGGCAGGAAAGCTGGTCCACATCGAACCCACCGAGACCTTCGCCGATGGCCTGACGCTGGGCCGGGGCGAGCGCCGCGCGGAAATCCTGTGGGCGCCGTCCGAGACCGACGACGCCGTGGCGGTCTGGCTGCCGGGCCGGCGCCTGCTGTACGGCGGCCCCGCGGTCATTGATTCGATCCCGAACATCGGCACCCCCTTCCGCACCATGCGCGACACCGTGCGCTGGGCCGAGACGCTGGAACGCTTGGCCGGGCTGCAGCCGCGCACCGTGGTGCGAGAGTTCGGCGCGACGCTGCAAGGCGGGGACGAGTGCCAGCGCGTGCTGTGCCAGACCGCCAGGGCCCTGCGATGGCTGCGCGCGGAGGTGGTGCGGCTGATGAACGCTGGCTGCAATGAACGCCAGGTGCTGGCCGCGCTCAAGCCGCCGGCTGAGCTGTTCGACCAGCCCTGGATGCGCCCCACCTATGGCGACCCCAGCTACATCGCGCGCGACATCTACCGCTCGGAGAACGGCTGGTGGGACCGCAATGCCACCACGCTGCATCCGGCCGCGCCGCAACAGGCGGCCGCCGAGATCGCCGCGGCCGTGGCCGACCACGGCGCGCTGATCCGCCACGCCCAGTCCCTGGCCGCGCGCGGCGACACGCAGCTGGCGCTGCACGTGATCGACCTGCTGGCGCTGGCGCCGGATGAAACGCCCACCGTGCGCGAGGCCCGCCAGCTCAAGGCCGCCTGGCTGCGCCAGCGCGCCACGCAGATCCGCAGCTATGTGTCGCGCAGCCTGTATGGCGCTGCCGCCGACGCGCTGGAAGGCGACGCGGCGGACAACTTCGGCATGCACTAAGCAGACCCCATGCCACGATCCTGATGCCGCCCGGCGCTGCGCTTCAGTGCGAGAACAGCACCGGCACCGTCATCGACTCCAGCACCACCCTGGTCACGCCGCCCAGCACCAGCTCGCGCAACAGGCCGTGGCCGTAGGCACCCATCACGATCAGGTCGGCATCGAAGTCCGACGCTCGCGACAGGATCAGCTCGCCGATGGCCAGGTCGCCACCGGCCGGGTCGTGCTCCACCTCAACTGCCACACCCTGTCGCTCCAGCACGTGCACGGCGTGGCTGACCGGGGTGGCATCGGCACGCGGCTCCCTGGCGGCATGGGCGCTCAGCACCCGCGCCCGCGCGCCGGCCATCAGCGGCAGCGCGTCGTGCAAAGCACGCGCGGCCTCGCGGCTGCCGTTCCAGGCCACCAGCACGCGTGTGCCCACGGTGGCGAAAGCGCCGGCACAGGGCACCACCAGCGCCGGCCGGCCGCTCTCCAGCAGCAGCGCCTCCAATAGCTGCCGCGCCACCGGGCCTTCAGCGTTGTCGGCGTCGTACTGGCCGGAGACGATCAGGCCGGCCTCGCGCGCCTCGCGCAGCGCCAGTGTCACCGGATCGCGCTCGACGGTGCGCCAGTCGCAGGCAACCGCCAGCTCGCGCGTGGCGGCCTGAAAGGCACAGCGCATGTTCTCGCGCTGCAGCCGGCGCCGCTCCTGGTCTTCGGCCAGGCAGCGCTGGGCATTGTTCATGCGGTAGAACCAGCTGGGGTCCGGCACGCGCCCGGCCAGCAGGCCGATCAGCGGGCACTGGCTGGCGGTGGCAAGGCGTGCCGCAATCTGCAAGCGCTGCATTGCCTGCCGGTTGCCATCGAGTTGGACCAGGATGCTCTCGTACGCCATGATGCCCTCGCGTCCGGACCGTTTGCTTTCAGTCTAGGCCGCGTGGCAGGCAATGCTTGCCGACTTGCCGATCGCGCCAGCAATGGTGATGCGCGGTGCTCCGGTCCCGGCACGAACCAGTCGACCTCCTCCTATATCGATGTCGGAACCTCACCGACAGCGAGCGTGCGGACCAGCCACTAGTATGCATTCAGCAACCAGCACGCCCCCACGAATCCTGGTGCCGCACGCGGCATCCTGGCCGCGGCTGCGCGCTGCATGGACCGAGACCGCAAGAACAGGAGGAGCGCCATGGACCGCCGCGAGTTTCTCAAGTGGGGTAGTTTCCTGACCGTCACCGTTGCCACCGGCGGGCTGAGCGCCTGCGGCGGCGGCGATTCGGAACCCGACACCGGCAATCCGGAAAACTTCAATTTCGTCCATGGCGTCGCCTCGGGCGACCCGAGGCCCGACAGCGTGGTGGTATGGACGCGGGTGGAAGGCGGCAACGGCAAACGGCCGGTGGTGGTGCGGCTGCAGGTGTCGACGCAGCCTGACTTCCCGCCGCCGAGCCTGCTGGTCAATCAACCGCTGATGGCCCTGCCGGACTGGGACTACACCATTCGCAACAAGGTCACGGGCCTGAGCCCCGGCACCCGCTACTACTACCGCTTCCTGCTGGGCAACCGCCCCGGCACCGTCGGCCGCACCCGCACCGCGGCAGCGGCCGGCACGCCCTTGTCACAGCTGCGTTTCGCCTTTGTCAGCTGCCAGGACTGGAATGCCAACCACTGGGCCGGCATGGAAGAACTGGCGCAGCAGGACCTGGACTTCATCGTCCACGTCGGCGACTACATCTACGAGGCCGTCCCGGGCGGCTCGCGCGCCGACAATGTGGAGGATCGCCACGGCGTGCTGCAGCTGCCCAATGGCACCGCGCTGCCGGACGGCAGCGTCTACGCCACCACGCTGGACGACTATCGCTACCTGTACCGCAGCTATCGCAACGACGCGCGCCTGCAGGCCCTGCATGCCGCGTTCCCGATGATTGCGATCTGGGACGACCATGAGTTCTCGGACAATTGCTGGCAGGACCGCCAGACCTACGACTCCGACGACGACCTGACGCCGCGCACCGCGCGCCGGCGCGCTGCCAACCAGGCGTGGTTCGAGTTCATGCCGGCCGATGTCAGCCTGGACGTCAACAACCCGTCGTTCCAGAACATCCAGATCTATCGCTCGTTCACCTTCGGCAATCTCGCCACCCTGCTGATGACCGACGAGCGCCTGTACCGCGCCGACCACATCATCTCCGAGCAATCCACCGGCCGCGCAGTCGGCGCCCTGTACTTCGTCCCGGCCGCGACACTGGCCGCGGCCGAAGCGCAGAAGATTGCCGCCGCGGGCAACACGCTGACGCCCGTGTCGATGCTGGGCGACGCGCAGCGCGCGTGGTGGCAGGACCGGGGGGGCGCCGACACCACCACACGGAA
>NZ_JBXAHL010000020.1:43003-127397 GCF_058795055.1 Cupriavidus sp. GW823-FHT06D04
GGGTGGCGGACCCTCGCCGCCGCCGCCGCCACCACGTGGAAGCTGTGGGCCAACCAGGTGTCGCTGTTGCGCATGCAGGTGGATGTGATCCAGGCGGTGGCGCGGCTGATCGCCAGGGCGCTGGTGCTGGCCAACAATGCCCTGTCCTCGCTGGAGAACGCCATTGCCAACGCGCTGGCCGACGACCTGCGAGCGGCCAAGGCCGCCGGCACTTATGCCAACCTGGCCTACACGGCGCTGCGCAATGTGCTGGCGCAGGTCGGCATCGGCAGCGCCGCGTTCGATGCCAATATCAAGCCGCTGATCGAAAGCCGGCTGCCGGCCATCGCGCTGCTCGACCGTTTTATCCTCAATGCCGACCAGTGGGATGGCTACAACGCCGAGCGCAAGAACCTGATGGCGTTCCTGAAGAACAACAGCGTGCGCAATGTGGTGGCACTGAGCGGCGATATCCACGCATTCTTTGCCGGCCAGGTGATGGACGACTACGATGCCGCAACGCCAGCGCCGGTGATGGTGGACCTGGTCACGGCCGGCCTGTCGAGCAACACCCTGCTCAGTTCATTCCGCTCGATCGTCGACAACGACCAGGCCTTCGCCGCACTGCGTGAACTGGTCTACAGCAACGTGGGCGGCACGGTGGTGAACACCTTCGACGCCACCTTGCGCGCCTTCAACGCGTGGCTGCGCCACGCCGACTCCAACGTCGAGGGCTACGCGCTGGTCACCCTGACGCCCCAGAAGCTGAGCTGCACCTTCCATACGTTCAAGCTGCTCGAGGGCAGCACGGCCCCGGCCCAGCCGGCCACGGCCAGCACGCGGCTGCTGGAGGTGGCGGCGGGCACCGCCGATGTGAGCGTGACATAGTCACGCGGACGGACCGGCCCGCCGGGCCCTCAGTAGCCCGCTTGCCGGTCCACCTGGTTCAGCAGCTCACGCCCGTCGCGCGCGCGCCGCAGGTTGTCGATGCATTGCCGCGCCACCAGTTCGTACGAGGGGTCGGCCGCGATATGCGGCGTGGCCTCGATGCGGGGATGGTTCCAGACCGGATCGTCCGCCGCGGGCGGCTCCTTGGCGAACACGTCGAGCGCCGCGCCGGCAAGGTGGCCATCGTCGATCAGTGCGACCAGATCGGGCTCGACCACATGCTCGCCACGCCCGACGTTGATCAGGAACGCCCCCTTGGGCAGCCGCGACAGCGTCTGGCGGTTCAGCATGCTCTCGGTGCGCGGCGTCAGCGGCAGCGTGCAGACCAGGATGTCGCTCTGCGCCAGCATGGCCTCCAGCCCGTCGTCGCCGGTGAAGTCGGTCACGCCGGGCAGATGCTTGGCGCTGCGGCTCCAGCCGCTGACCGGGTAGCCGATGGCGGCAAACATGCGCGCGACCTCGCTGCCGATCTCGCCCAGCCCCAGCACGCCCACGCGGCAGCGCGACACATCGCGCCCCGGGTGGCGCTTCCATTCACCGCGGCGCTGCTGTTCGGCGTACAGGCCGAGGGCGCGGATATGGCGCAGCGCCATCGCCAGCACGTAGTGGGCAATGCCGGTCTGCTGGCCGGGATCGACTATGCGCGTGACCGGCATGCCAGGCGGCAGGTCCGGCGCGGCCAGCAGCTTGTCGACGCCCGCGGTGGCGGCGCAGACCAGCCGCAGCTTCGGGTAGGCCGGCAGCACGCCGGGATTCAGGCCCCAGGCGATGATGGCTTCGACCTCTTCCGCGACGGCGGCCTCGCGGCCGTTCCACACGGTGATATCCGGCGCGGCTTCGCGCAGCGCGGCAGTGATGGGAACCGCCATGAACGACGGCAGGTGAACGAGGATGGCCATGGTCAGTTGCGGTAGTCAGGGTTGATGCGGTCAAGGCGACGCAGCAGGCCCGGCCAGGCCAGGCCGGAGCCCTTGCCCTTGGTGGCCTGGCGCGCCTGCTGGCCCATGTTGGCGCTGGCGGCTTCGGGCACCATGGTCAGCGGCGTGCCGCCGCTTTGCGCGAGGATCTGGATGCGGCAGGCGGACTCAAGCGTGTACATGGTCAGGAATGCATCGGATACCGTGCGCCCGCACGTCAGCAGGCCATGGTTGCGCAGGATCATCTGCTTGCAGCGGCCCAGGTCCGCCACCAGCCGCGCCTTCTCGTCCTCGCGCAGCGCCACGCCTTCATAGTCGTGGTACGCCAGCCCGGTCAGCGCGAACATCGATTGCTGCGAGATCGGCAGCAGGCCCGCCTGCTGCGCCGAAACGGCGACGCCGTGCGAGGTATGCGTGTGCATCACGCAACCGACTTCGGGGCGCGCCTCATGCACGGCGCTGTGGATGATGAAGCCGGCCGGGTTGACGTCATACGGCGTTTCCAGCACCGGCTGCCCTTCGTGGTCGACCTTGACCAGGCTCGATGCCGTGATCTCGTCGAACATCATCCCGTACGGGTTGATCAGGAACTGGTCCGGCGCATCGGGCACGCGTGCCGAGATATGGGTGAAGATCAGGTCGTCCCAGCCGAAGTGGGCGACCAGGCGGTACGCGGCCGCCAGGTCCACGCGCATCTGCCATTCGGCGTCGGAGACGCGGTCCCTGATTGAATCGACAAGCTGGATTTGCGCCATATGCGTACCTCCCCGGGGGCATGTGAGTCATTGAATCGATGCATTGTCCGGGCGCACCGCGCCAAAGTCTGTTAAGTATTAGACAATCTCGGCTCCAGCAGGAGAGCGATGTGAAGGGTGATGTGAAGCGTGGATCGAGGGCAGCGGTGGAACCGGTGCGCACGCTGCCGCGCAGCGTGCTGGCCAGCGGCTGGCTGCGCAATGCGCCGCCGGGCGTGCTCGATGCCGTGGCGAACGCCGCACGCCGCCTGCGCTTTGGCGACGGCGAGATGATCTTCGCGCGCGGCGATCCGCCCACCTACTTCTGCATGGTGCTGTCGGGCCGGGTGTGCATGAGCCGCGTCAGCACGGGCGGGCGCGAGTCGGTGTATTCGGTGATCGGGCGTGGCCGCTGGTTCGGCGAGATCTCGCTGCTGGACGGCAAGCCGCGCACGCACGACGCCTTCGCCGTCGGCAACACGGAACTGATGGTGCTGAGCCAGCGCGACTTCCACCGCATCCTGGGCGCGCATCCGGAAGGCATGCAGCTGATCGTGCAGCAGATCTGCGCGCGCCTGCGCGTAGCGTTCGACCACGCGCAAAGCGCGGCGCAGGCGCCCATCGACGCGCGCATGGCAGCACGCCTGCTGGAACTGGCCGACCGCACCGACCATGTCGTGCGCATCAGCGCGGAGGACCTTGGCGACATGGTCAACCGCTCTCGCCAGACCGTGGCCAAGTACCTGCAGGCGTGGGAGGAAGCGGGCCTGATCCGCCGCGAGTACCGGCAGATCGAACTGCTGGACCCGGCGGCGCTCAAGCGATTGGCCAGGCGTTGACGGCCCGCAAGGTTTGCAGGCCGCGCGCGTAACTAACCTGCCCTGGCCCCGATGGCAAGGCTGGTTAACGACCGTTGCAAAATCAAACAGAATGTCAGGTGCCTCGGCGCTACAGTGACTGTTCCCTTGCCTGTAGGCGTTCTAGGAGGTACACGAATGAAGCAACATCTGGCGAAATCCCTGGTCGTGGCTGGCGCGATGATCGCGTCCTACCCGCTGTTTGCCCAGCAGGCCCAGCCCCTGCAGCCGAGCCAGCCCATGCCGATGACGCAGCCGATGCAGCCGATGCAATCCACTCAGCCGGTGCAATCCGCCCAGCCCGTGCAAGCCATGCCGTCGGCAGCGCCGTCGGCCCAGATGGCACCCGCAGCGGGCGGCAGCTATGCCCAGGCGCCCGTACAGGCGGCCCAGCCGGGCATGGCGCCGGCAGCCGCCGACCCGACCATGGCAAGCAGCCCCGCCTCGGCCGTGGACCCCGCCAGCATGAGCCTGGCCCCCGATGCGCTCGGCACGCGCCTGGGCCAGCGCAGCGCGTTCCTCGACGGGGCCTGAGCGCCCGTCAGCGCAGGCCCGCATCGCGCGGGCCGCGCGCCACCCTCACCCCGCTTCCCGGGCGCGCGCCGCTTCAGGTCTCCGCGGCCGCCTCCCCCTGCTGCTGCAACCACTCCAGGAACGCGCGCAGATGCAGCGGCTTGTCGGCATCGCGCGGCACCAGCGCATGATAGGTATTGCCCGGTGCGCGGATGGCGGCAAACGGCGTCGCAATGCGACCGCCCGCGCGGTCCGTTTCCAGGGTCGGAAAGGTGCCGATGGCAAAGCCAAGGCTGTCCACCACCGCCTGCAGCGTGACAAAAAAATGGTCGAAGCGCAGCGTGCGAACAGGCAGCAGCGAGGCATGTCCCGCCTGCTGCAGCCACGATTCCCAGCTTCCCGGCCGTGTCTCCGTATAGAGGAAGACGCCCTCTACCAGGTCCTCTACACCTTGCAACGGCACCTGCTCCAGCATCGCCGGGCTGGCGATCACCGTCTGGTACTCCGAAAAGATCGGCACTGACTCGAACTGTTCGCCACGTTCGAGGGTGCGCCGTATCGCCACGTCAAAGGTGCCGTTGAATCCGGCCTCGTTGCTGAAGGCGGTGGACACACGCACGTCGACCTCGGGCTGCTGGCGCCGGAAGTCATCCAGCCGCGGAATCAGCCAGCGCATGGCAAAGGTTGCCGGGGCATTGACGCGCACCACCTTGCGCGTGGCAATGCGACCATAGCGCTCGGAAGCGGCGCTGATCTGGTCGAACGCCGTGCTGATCTCGCGCGCGAACGCCTGCGCGTGGACAGTCGGCACCATGCGCTGGCCCTGGCGGATAAACAGCGGCTGCCCCAGCCATTGCTCCAGGATCTCGATCTGCCGGCTGACCGCGCCATGGGTCAGGTGCAGCTCACGCGCGGCCGCGGAATAGCTGCCGGCGCGGGCGGCAACCTCGAAGATGCGCAAGGCGTTGAGCGGCGGCAGCTTGTGCGGCATTGTGAGATTTCCTGACAGAATCTGGAAAGTAAACTCGATTGTGAGAGTTTATCGCCTAAATTAGCATGGGTCTCAGGCAAATCCCATCGACAATCCTTCCGCACGAGACGCCATGAGCACCCAGATCCAGGTCAACGGCCACCACTACCAGCTTCCCGCCCGCCCCACCGTCATCGTCTGCATCGATGGCTGCGAGCAGGAATACATCAACCTTGCCGTGCAGGCGGGCGCGACCCCCTTCTTCGCCAGCCTGGCCAAACGCGGAACGGTGCTGACCGGCGATTGCGTGGTGCCGTCGTTCACCAATCCCAACAACCTGTCGATCGTGACCGGCGTGCCGCCGTCGGTGCACGGCATCTGCGGCAACTTCTTCTACGACACCGAAGCCGGCGCCGAAGTGCTGATGAACGACGCCCGCTACCTGCGCGCCCCCACCGTGCTGGCCGCGGCAGCGCAGGCCGGCGCATCGGTGGCGGTGGTCACGGCCAAGGACAAGCTGCGCGCGCTGCTCGGCCACGGCCTCAAGGGCATCTGCTTCTCGGCGGAGAAGGCCGACCAGGCCACCATCGAAGACAACGGCATCGACGACGTGCTGCGCAAGGTCGGCATGCCCCTGCCCTCGGTCTACAGCGCCGACCTGTCAGAGTTCGTGTTCGCCGCCGGCGTGGCCTTGCTGGAAACCATGCGGCCCGACCTGATGTACCTGTCCACGACGGACTACATCCAGCACAAGCATGCCCCGGGCACGCCGCAGGCCAATGCCTTCTATGCCATGATCGACAGCTACCTGCAGCGCCTGGACGCGCTCGGCGCGGTCATCGGCGTGACCGCCGACCACGGCATGAATGCCAAGACCGACTCGCTGGGCAAGGCCAACATCCTGTTCCTGCAGCAGGTGCTGAACGAGCGCTTCGGCGCGGACGCCACGCGCGTGCTGCTGCCGATCACCGATCCCTATGTCGCCCACCACGGCGCACTGGGCTCCTACGCGACCGTGTACCTGCCCGCCGGTACCGACCAGCGCGCCGTGCATGAGGCCATCGCCGCGCTGCCCGGCATCGAGCTGGTGCTGGACAAGCACGCCGCAAGCGAACGCTTCGAGCTGCCGCCCGACCGCATCGGCGACCTGGTGGTGGTCAGCGAACGCCTGACCGTGCTCGGCACCACGCCGGCACGCCATGACCTGAGCGGCCTGGATGCTCCGCTGCGCTCGCACGGCGGCCTGTCCGAGCAGAAGGTGCCGTTGCTGTTCAACCGCAAGGTTGCAGCGCCCGCCGGCCAGCGGCTGCGCAACTTCGACATCCTGCGGCTGGCGCTGAACCACGCGGACTAAAGCCAGTGCGTGCCGGCCAGGCCGGCACGCGTCATCAGTCAATAGCTAAAGGTGGCCGCCAAGACGGCCACCACCAGGGGGCGGCGCCATGCAAATCCTGCTTTCCCTGATGTCCGGGGTCGCACTACTGATCTGGGGCGCGCATGTGACCCGCCACGGCATGCTGGAGGTACTGGGGCCGCGCCTGCGGCTGGTGCTGGCCGCGGGCACGGCCAGTCCCGCGCGAGGCTTCCTGGCCGGGCTTGGCGTGACCGCGCTGATCCAGAGCAGCAGCGCCACGGCCTTGATGACCAGCGCCTTTGTCGCAGGCGGCCTGGTGTCGTTGCCGGCGGCACTGCCGATCGTGCTGGGTGCCGACGTCGGCACCAGCCTGATGGCGCGCCTGCTGTCGGTCGACATCTCCTGGCTCTCGCCACTGCTGCTGGTGATCGGCATCGCACTGCGTCTGTCCGGCAAGGCCAGCTTGCGCGGACAGACTGGCGAAGTCATCGTGGGACTGGGGCTGATCACGCTGGCCTTGCAGCTGATCCGCCTATACGCCGCGCCGCTGCTGCACGCCGAGATCGTGCGCGCCGTCTTCACCTCGCTTGGCCATGACGCACTGCTGGCGCTGGTGATCGGCGCCCTCGTGACGTTGCTCGCGTACTCCAGCCTGGCCGCGGTACTGCTGACTGCAACGCTGGCCATGGGCGGCGTCATCGGCCCTGCCACCGCCTTGCCGCTGGTACTTGGCGCCAATCTGGGCAGTGGACTGATAGCCTGCCTGGCCAATTCCGGCAGTTCGCCCGCCGCGCGGCGGGTATCGCTCGCGAACCTG
The DNA here is from genome assembly GCF_058795055.1 of Cupriavidus sp. GW823-FHT06D04. Taxonomy (NCBI): domain Bacteria; kingdom Pseudomonadati; phylum Pseudomonadota; class Betaproteobacteria; order Burkholderiales; family Burkholderiaceae; genus Cupriavidus; species Cupriavidus sp. GW823-FHT06D04. The sequence goes on from NZ_JBXAHL010000020.1 coordinate 50,093, forward strand.
ATTTTCCGGTTCGTGGGGATACTGGCATTCCTGCCGATGCTGGACGCCATGCCCTGGCTGCTGGACCGCCTGGGCAGCAGTGCCGGCACCATGGCCATTGACTTCCACATGGCATTCAACCTGACGCTGGCCGCAACCCTGGTCTGGTTCGTCAACCCGGTAGCGTCCCTGTGCACCCGATGGCTGCCTGATGCGCACGACGACGCAGCGCCCAGCGGCGCGCGCTACCTGAGCCAGGGCGACCTGCGGCATCCTTCCGTCGCCCTTGGCAATGCCACGCGCGAAGTCGTGCGCATCGGCGACGTGATCGAGGAGATGCTCAATGGCATGAAGCTCTCGATCGTGGGCAACGACCGCGCCGTGAACGCCCGCTGCCGGGCGCTGGACGACCGCATCGACGCACTCTATTCGTCGGTCAAGATGTACCTGACCGACGTCGACGCCGGCAGCCTCGACGGTGAGGATGCCACCCGCTGGGACGAAATCATGCTGGTCAATATCAACCTGGAGTATGTCGGCGATATCGTCGAACGCATCCTGGTCGATCTGGACCAGCGCAAACTGAGCCGCAACTACTGCTTCTCGGATGAGGGCAGTGCCGAACTGCTCGAGCTTTGCGACATGCTGGTGGCCAACCTGCGCACCAGCATGTCGCTCTTCGTTGCCAACGACCGCGCAGCGTCGGCATTGCTGATCGAGTGCGCTGGCGACTTCCAGGCACGCGCCGGGCGCCTCACCGCCCGCCACATTGCCCGGGTGGCACAGCGCCGCACCGCGAGCGTGGAAACCAGCGCCTTGCACCTCGACACCCTGCGCGAGCTTTCCCAGATGAACGCGCTGCTGTGCGCCGCGCCGGCAGGCATGCGCGGCGCCCTCCCTGAAGACACTTCGTTCCTCCCCGCCGACAATGCCGGCGCGCCGCACGCACAGGAACGCCTGCTGAATCCGTGACGCCACAAGCAGCAAGCAGGCAGGCGGCCGGACACGGCCACAAGGCGTGAACCGACAACGACAATCCCCACAGGAGACACTCATGCAGGCAAACCAACGCAAGCCGCACCGGCCCGGGCGCATCCGGGCCACCCTGACACTGATCGGCCTGGCCGCGACCTCGTGCTGCACGGCCTACGCCCAGGGCGGTTATCCGGCCAGGCCGGTCAGCCTCGTGGTTGGCTTCGCCGCCGGCGGCTCGACCGACAAGCTGGCCCGCTTGCTGGCCAGGGAGATGCAGGAAGCGCTGGGCCAGCAAGTGGTGATCGAGAATCGCCCGGGTGCCGCCGGCAACATCGCTGCCCAGTATGTCGCGCAGGCCGCGCCCGACGGCTACACCCTGTTCATGGCGACCCTGAGCAGCCAGGCCATCAATCCATGGCTCTATGCAAAGCCGGGATTCGACCCGCTCAAGAGCTTCGAGCCGGTGGCGCTGGTGGCGCGCTATCCGCTGGTGGTAGCGGTCAACCCGGCGATGCCGACGCAAACCTCCGCCGAGTTGCTGGCTTATATGCGCGCCAATCCCGGCAAGGTCTTCTTCTCGTCCGCGGGATCCGGGTCGCCAGGCCACCTCAGCGGTGAACTGGTCAAGTCCCAGGCCAAGGTCGACATGACCCATGTCGCCTACAAGGGCGGCGGCCCGGCCATGCTGGCCGCGATGGGCGGCGAGGTCACCCTGACGATCGAGACCATTCCGGCCATGATCCCGCACGTCAAGTCCGGCAAGCTCAAGGGCCTTGCCGTTACCTCGGGCCAGCGCTCGGCGGCGCTGCCGCAACTGCCGACATTGTCTGAATCGGGCCTTGCCGGCTTTGAGGTCACGTCGTGGGCCGGCGTCGTGGCGCCGGCAAAGACACCGCCGGACGCCCTTGAGAAACTGCAGGCTGCCGTAGGCAAGGCCCTCGCCGTGCCCAGGCTGAAATCCGCCATGGAAGCCGACGGCGCGCTGCCCAGCTATATGCCCGGCAAGCAGTTCCAGGTCTTCACCGCGTCCGAGCTCAAGCGCTGGGGCGAGGTGGTGCGCAGCGCCAATGTCAAGGCAGATTAGCCGTGCCACGGCGCGCACGGATGGTGCGCGCCGCAGCTTCCGCGTGCCTGCCCAAGCTGCTCCAGAACCGCCGGGGTCTCCAGCGCCGCCTGAAAATAAAGCAGCCGCCTGCGCAGGCGGCCAAATCCGGGATGGCAGTGCGGGAGAACCCACCTGGTCCTGGCTACCAGAGACACCAGCAGAAACTACGCGCCGGGCCGCTCACCAGGGCAATGAATACGTCTTGGTATTGGTAAAGCTCTTCATCGCCTCCAGCACGCCTTCCTTGTAGCCCAGGCCAGAGTCCTTGATGCCGCCGAACGGCGTCAGTTCCAGCCTATACCCCGGCACCTCCCGCACGTTGACGCTGCCAACCTTCAGCTCCCGCACAAAGCGCGTGATGTAGTCGAGCCGGTTGGTGCAGACCGACGACGAGAGCCCGTAGGCGGTGCCGTTGGAAATGCGGATCGCCTCTTCAATGTCCCTGAAGCGGATCACCGGCGACACCGGCCCGAAGGTCTCGTGCCTGGCCACCGTCATTCCGGGATCGACATGATCGAGCACCGTCGGCGAATACAGCGCGCCGCGCCGGATATTGCCGTAGCGCAGCGTGGCCCCGGCGGCAATCGCTTCATTGACCACGGCTTCGAACTGGATCGCGGCGGCTTCGTCGATGACGGTGCCCATGTCCACCTTCGGGTCCATGGGATCGCCATAGCTGAGCGCTTCGGTCTTCGCCACCAGCAGGTCGACAAAGCGGTCCGCCACCGACTCATGCACCAGCATGCGCTTGATCGCCGTGCAGCGCTGCCCGGAGTTCTTGTAGGAGCCGCTGGCGGCCAGCGTGGCGGCCTCTTCCAGATCCGCGTCTTCCATCACGATGATCGGGTCGTTGCCCCCCAGCTCCAGCACCTGGCGCTTGTAGGTGGCAGTGGCGGCAATGTACTTGCCGATCGGCACGCCGCCGGTGAAGGTCACCAGGTCCACGTCCGGGTGCGTCAGCATCTCGTCGGCAATCTCGCGCGGGTCGCCGGTGATGACCGACAGCATCTGCGGCGGCAGTCCGGCCTCATACAGGATATCGGCCAGCAGGCAGGCTGCCAGCGGGGTCTTCTCGCTGGGCTTGAGCACCATGCGGTTGTTGGTGGCCACCGACGGCGCCACCTTGTGGATCACCTGGTTGAGCGGGTGGTTGAACGGCGTGATCGCGGTGATCACCCCCAGCAGCGGCTCGCGCAGCGTATAGACCTTGCGGCTCTTGCCGTGGTGGGTCAGGTCGCACGAGAACACCTGGCCGTCGTCGACCAGCGCCTGGTTGGCGGCAAACAGCAGCACGTCGGAGGCGCGGCCCACCTCGTACAGCGAATCCTTGCGGCACAGGCCGGATTCCAGCGTGATCGTGCGCGAGATCTCATCCAGGCGCGAGGCGATGATCTCGCCGGCGCGCATCAGGATCTTGTAGCGGTCATAGCGCGTCAGCGTGGGCTGGTAGTCGCGCGCGATGCGGTAGGCGCGGCGCACGTCGTCGAGCGTGGCCTTCGGCACGGTGGCGATGACTTCGCCGGTGTACGGATAGGTCACCTCGATCACGTCTTCGCGGTAGATCTTCTCGCCGGCGATGCGCAGCGCTTCGTGGCGGATTTCGGGGATGGCATGCAATGCGGTCATGGGCTTGCCCTCTCGGGTCTTGTGCAGTGTGGGGAAACGGGTTGCAGCCGTGGCGGGCGGGCCGGCATCGTGCCGGCCCGGCGCACTCAGCGGCGAATGAAGGCCGCGATCACGGCGCTGATGATGCAGCTGGTTGCCACGATCGGGAACACCAGCGAGGTATTGCCCGAGTGATCCAGCATGCGGCCGATCAGGGGTTCGCCCAGGCCGGCGAGCAGGTAGGAGAAGAAATTGAGGATGCCGGTAGCGGTGCCGGCCCGCTTGGCGCCAACCAGGTCCGGGCACAGCGCCCAGAACGACGACGCGGGGCCGTAGACGAAGAAGCCGGCAAGGAATAGCGCGACGATGGCGCCCATGCCCGTGGGCAGCTTGTACATGACCATTGACGCCACCGCACCCAGCACCATGTACAGCATGATGGCCTTGCTGCGGCTGGAGCCGAACAGGCGGTCGGAAATCCAGCCGTTGCTCAGCGCGCCGAACGCCATGCCTACCGGCAGTGCCACCGAGATCCACGCCGGGTCGATCAGCGTCTCGGCGCTCTTCCAGTTCTTGCCCAGGAAGTGGACCGGTACCCAGACGATCAGGCCATAGCGCGCGGCGTTCTGGAAGCCGATCGACAGGCCCGCGATCAGCAGGCGCGGGTTGCACAGCACGGCCTTGTAGCGTGACCAGGAGCTTTCATTGGCGTCGGTTTCGACCGCCGCGGCCTTGTCCGCATCGTCGGCCTTGGCGGCGCCGGTGTCGGGCGACCTGAAGCCCAGGTCTTCCGGACGCTCGCGCACGATCAGGAAGAAGGTGATGCCACCCACCAGCATCAGCAGCACCGGCAGGCGGAAGATCCAGCGCCAGTCCAGGTGCAGGATATTCACAACCACGATCGAGGTGACGAACGACAGTACCGAAGCGCAGCCAGCCGCGAACACATAGAAGCCGTAGACCTTGCCGCGTTCGCCGGCGCCCCACCAGTTCGACAGCAGCCGGCTGCCGGGCGCCCAGCCGAGCGCCTGGAAGTAGCCGTTGATGCCCCATGGAATCGCCAGGGTCTTGAAGCCCACGGCAAAGCTGACCACCCAGTTGGCCGCGCACGACAGGATCGCGCCGGCGGTCATCACGCGGCGGCCGCCGAACTTGTCGCCCAGGTTGCCGTTGATGGCCTGCCCGATGGCGTAGCACCACAGCAGGCAGGTCGAGGCCCATCCCAGCGTCTCCTTGGAAAGCCCGAATTCCTGCTGGATGCCGGGAATGGCGAAGCCAAAGGTCTGCCGCCCCGTGTAGAAGAAGAAGTAGCAGAACATCGCGGCCAGCAGCATGCGCCACTGTGCTCGCCGGAACGATAGCTCGGCCGGGGCGACGAACGCCCCTACCTGGATGCGATCGGCAGTTTCCATTTTTGTCTCCTCTTGTATTGTCGGCCCGTATTGCGGGCTCGTGTTGGCCGGCGGTACCGTCGGCCGGGGTCGTGCCGCTAGGCAGACACGGCGCCGATAAAGTTCTTGCCCCGGGCGCCGTCCAGCGCACGTGTGATCATGGCGCCGGCCTCGTCGTCGGTGACGCCGTAGTCGGCAAACTCGGTCTTCACGCCCAGGCCCTGCAGGAAGGCGCGCAGCCGTTGCTGCCCGTGGTCCAGCACCGGCCCGAACAAGCGTTGCAGCGTGCGGTCGCGGTCGGGGCGGCGTGCCCAGGCTTTTTCCAGCACCATCGGCAGCGTGAACGAGCACGCGATGCCGTGCGGCAGGCCATGGCGCAGCGTCATTTCGTAGGAGATGGAGTGCGCAAGGGCCGTCTTGGTATTGGAGAACGCCAGTCCGGCCTTGAGGGCGGCCAGCGCCATGCGCTCACGCAAGGCAATGTCGTCCAGGTTGCGCACCAGTTCCGGCAAGGTGTCGAAGATGTCCTCCACCGCCGAAATCGCGAAGGTATCGGAAATCGGGTTGGCGTTGACGTTCCAGATCGATTCCAGCGCGTGCGACAGGGCATCAAGCCCGGTGGAGATCGTGGTGCCCCGCGGCACGGACATCATCAGCTCCGCGTCCACGATGGCCGCTTCGGGCCAGGTTGCCTCCAGGTGAAGCGAGTACTTCTTCTGCTTCGCGGCGTCCCAGATAGTCGCCCAGGGCGTCACTTCGCTGCCCGTGCCGGCCGTGGTCGGCACCGCGATCAGCGGCTTGACCTGCGCCGGCGTGAACGGCTTTCCCGCTGCCAGCAGGCTGATCAGCGAATCGAACCGCCCCGTCCTGGTCCCTACCATCAGCGCCTTGGCGGTATCGATGGCGCTGCCGCCGCCGACTGCAACGATGGCGTCGCAAGCGTCGGCATGTTCCCAGAAGCGGTCGTACAGGCCGGACAACTGGGCGACATCCGGGTTCGGCCGCACGTCTTCGATCATCCCGACAAGGTCTGCGCCCAGCAGGGCTTCAAGCCGCGCCACCAGTCCCAGCGCGCGCGCTTCGGGAAAGGTCACGACGACGACGCGCCGGCCGTGCAGCAAGGCCGGAAGCTGGTCAAGACTGCCAGCCCCGCAATGGATCGACACGGGGTTGTGGTAGGCATGGATCATGGGGTCTCCTCACTTCATTCCTGGGTAGCCTGGACGGCGGCTTGTGCCGCGTTCCCTGGTGCCTGAAGTGTGGGAGACGCCAACCCCCCGGTCCAATCGCATCTTTGACGGCGAGGTGCGCCAAAACCGATGGATCGCCGGGACGCTGCCGGCCTCGGGGAAACCCTGTACGCATCGGCACGCGTCTGTGGGAGACTCGCCGCACACGCCGCGCTGAATGGCGTCAGCCCCCATCGAGACCCCATGTTCCACCAGTACTACAAGTCGATCCGCTGCTTCCACGCGGTCGCCCGGACGGGCGGCTTCACTGCCGCGGCGCAATACCTGCATATTGGGCAGCCGACCGTGACCGACCAGGTCAAGGCGCTGGAGACGCGTTTCGGCGTGGAGCTGTTCCTGCGCGCGGGCCGCACCGTGCGCCTGACTGACACCGGCGAGCGGCTCTACGCCATCACCCAGGGATTGTTCGGGCAGGAAGAAGAGGCCATGCAGTTCCTGCACAGCGCGCACAAGCTCAAGACCGGGCTGGTGCGCGTGGGCGCGGTGTCGCCGCCGATCGCGCTGGGGCTGGCGCGAAGCTTCCGCACCGCGCATGCTTCGCTGGAACTGACGGTCACCATCGGCTCAGAGGCATCGGTGCTGCACGGGTTGCAGGATTTCGACATCGACGTCGGCATCCTGGCGGAACCCGATCCCGTCGAGGGCCTGCACATCACGCCCTATCGCCGCGAGCGCATCGTTGCCGTGATGCCGGCCGGCCATCCGCTGGCCGCGCGCCCTTCGATCACGGTGCAAGACGTCGCCGGCGAAGCTGTGATCGTGCGCGAGCCGGGATCGAAGACCCGGCTCCGGGTTGAACGCGCGTGCGCACAGCATGGCGTAGCGCTGAACTGCGTGATGGAGATCAACAGCCGCGAGGCCATCCTGCATGCGGTGGCCAATGGCATGGGCATCAGCTTCGTCACGCAGATCGAATGCATCCCGCTGCCGGGCCTGCAGGTGGTGCCGGTCGACGAGCCGCTGCTGTCGATCGACTATTCGCTGTGCTGCCTGGAGGTGCGCAAGGAGCGGCCGCTGATTGCGGCGCTGTTCGCGGTCGCGCTGGGCTAGCACCACCCCGTCATCCGCCCCAACCTGCCTGTACCAGCGTAGCCACGCCCACGCCGACCAGGACGGCCCCGGTAAGCCGTACCGCAAGCCTGGTCACGCGCGCACCCGCGGGCATCCATCGTTCGAGCGTCATCGCCAATGTCACCGCTGCCATCACGCGCAGGTCCATCACGCCCATGACGAGCCATGCCGCGGTCAGGCCCGCACAGCACCGGATGCAGTGCAGGCCCAGCCGCAGGCCATGGCGCCACGCCGAGCCGGCATCCGCCGGCAGTGCGCGCGTGCGGCCCGCTGCGCTGGTGCAGTAGGCAAGCTGCCGTGCTTTCCACGCGGCGAACTGCAGCACGCCTGCCATCATCAAGACCACCGCAGCAGCGAGCGGCGCCGCGCGCGCCAGGCCCTGCGCCTGCGTGGCGATTGCTGCCAGCGCAGCGCCAACCGGGAAAACGGCGAGGCCCACCATGCCCCACACGAAGAAGTAGCCGGCGCCCGCCAATACCGTCGACATGCCCGGGCGCACCTGCCCTGCCGCCGCCAGCGCCTGGCGGTAGCGCCACAGCATCGGTGCCAGCGAGGGCAGCATCATCGGCACCATCATGGCGATCCACATGCCGAGGAAGGCCATCGCCGTGCGGCCCCAGGTCTGGCCGCACATCCGCATCCACGCCATTGACATGGTCCAGCCGCCTGGCATCGGCATCGCGCGCATTGCGGGCATGGACGCATGCCAGGCGAGTGTCGCCGCCACGCCGGCGATGAATAGCACGGCAAGGATGCCAAAGAAGGCAAGGCGCGGGCCGGCGCTGCGTGAGCGCGCCGGCCTGTGCGCGGTGAGTACGCTGGACACGACCTGCCTCAGCCCGGCTCGTACTCATCGTGGCGGCGCCACCAGACCCCGGCCTCGTTGCGTCCGCGCGGCGCGCGATCCAGCCACTGGTACATGCCCCACAGGCCATCCAGCCCGCGCGCATAGGTGGAATAGGTGTGGTACACAACGCCATCTTCCAGTGCGAAGGCGCTCATACCCGGCCGGTCGCGCTGGTACGTCGCGGCATCGGTGCCGCACATGGCAGCAAAGCGGGCCTCGGCCGCAGCGCCGCCGGCCTCCAGCTCGGGGCGCCAGGCGAATGCCGCCTCGCGCCGGTAGTTGTAGTCGATATCGCCCTGGCGTTGTTGCGCTTCGCTGAACCAGACGTTGAAGTCCGTGTTGAAGTCGCTGCCCTGCGAAGACGCCCACGGGAAGGTCCAGCCCATGCGCCGCTGGTACGCCAGCAATTTCGCCAACGGTGCCCGCGACACCGCGGCCAGCGTGACATCGTGATGCGCCAGATGGACGGCAAAGCCGTCAAACCCGTCCGCAATCGCGGAGCAGGACGGGCACCCGGCCTGGTAGTCCGGGCCGAACATGAAGTGGTAGACCAGCAGTTGCGAACGTCCCTGGAACAAGTCTGCCAGCGAGGTGCTGCCGGCCGCGGTCTCGAACCGGTAGGGCTTGTCGATTCGAACCCACGGCAACGCCTGGCGCTGCCGTGCCAGTTCATCGCTGCGTCGGGTGAGATCCTTCTCGGCCTCGAGCAGTTTACGCCGCGCGGCCAGCCATGCTTCACGGGTTCCGGTGCTGTGTGTGGTCATCGCGCATCCCTCCGTTGGTTGGTGTTCGTGTGCTAGATTAGGCGCCGGCTTCCAACGGTGGGAGTGACAAGTGTGGCGGGATTTCTGGCGGGATTCGGATGGACTCACGCATTGCCGCCGCGGCGCTCGCGCTCGCCGCGGGTGATCCGCTTGGCGCGCTGAACCGGGTTGCGCTGCGCGATGATCCGCCGGCGCTGGCGCTGCGCGGCATCGCCATGGCGCAGCTTGGCGACTTCATCCGCGCCCGGGCACTGTTGCGCAGCGCGGCGCGCGCCTTCGGTCCGCGCGAAGCCGTAGCGCGCGCCAGGTGCGTGGTGGCCGAAACGGAGATCGCCTTTATCTCGCGTGACCTGGGCTGGCCCGCAAAGACGCTGGACAGCGCGCGCGCCACCCTTGAAGCGCACGGCGACTGGGTCAACGCCGCCCATGCGCGCTATCTGGCGATCCGCCGGCTGCTGCTGATCGGCCGCATCGACGAAGCCGAGCAGGCGCTTGCCGGGCTTGACCCCGCCCCCTTCCCGCCCGCGTTGCGCACAACCCATGCCCTGATCGTGGCGGGCATTGCGATACGGCGCGTGCAGACCCGGCCGGCGCGCACCGCACTGGCACAGGCCGCGCGCGCGGCGCAGCGCGCCGGCATCCCATCCTTGCGCGCCGAGGTCGAAAGCGCGGCCCAGGCGCTGCACAGCCCCGCGGCACGCCGCATCGCGCGCGGCGAGGAACGGCCGCTGCTGCTCGAGGAAGTCGAAGCGCTGCTGGCGTCGAAAGCGCTGGTCGTGGATGCGTGTCGCTATGCCGTGCGCTGCGCTGGCACCACGGTCTCGCTCGCCAGGCGGCCGGTGTTGTTCACGCTGGCGCGCGCGCTGGCCGAAGCCTGGCCCGCCGACGTGCCCCGGGACACGCTGATTGCGCACGCCTTCCGCACCAGGCATGCCGATGCTTCGCACCGCGCGCGGCTGCGTGTCGAGATCGGGCGGCTGCGCGCGGTGCTTGGCGCATTTGCCGGCGTCACCGCAACCGGGCGCGGCTTCGCGCTGGTGCCGGACCGCGCGCGCGAGGTGGTGGTGCTGGCGCGGCCGGTGGAAGAGAAGCACGCGGCGGTGCTCGCCTTGCTGGCCGATGGCGAGTCATGGTCCAGCTCTGCCCTCGCGCTGGCGCTGGGTGCCAGCCAGCGCTCGGTGCAACGGGCACTGGAAACGCTGGCGGCCGCGGGCAAGATCCAGTCCCTTGGCCACGGGCGCGCGCGCCGCTGGATGACGCCGCCGGTGCCGGGATTCACGACGGCCTTGTTACTCCCCTCGCCGCTGCCGATTGACTAGCATGTAGCCATCCCCAAGCCACCAGGATGACAGCATGAAACGATCACAAGCCGAAGTGCTTCGCGAGTATGGTCCCTTCCCCGGGGTCGAGAACGTCCATGGTGTCAGCTATGACGGCCAGCGGGTCTGGTTTGCCAGCGGAGACAAGCTCAATGCCCTGGACCCGCTCACCGGCAGGACCTTGCGCTCGCTCGATGTCGCCGCCCATGCCGGAACGGCTTTCGACGGCCAGCACCTGTACCAGATTGCCGAAGACCGCATCCAGAAGATCGATCCGCAAAGCGGCCGCGTGCTGGCCACGGTCCCTGCTCCGGGCGGCGGCGGCGACTCGGGGCTTGCCTGGGCCGAAGGCACGTTGTGGGTGGGCCAGTACCGGGAGCGGAAGATCCACCAGGTCGATCCGCAGACGGGGGCGATCCTGCGCACCATCACGTCCGACCGCTTTGTCACCGGCGTCACCTGGGTCGATGCCGAGCTCTGGCACGGCACCTGGGAAGGCGACCAGAGCGAGCTGCGGCACATCGACCCGCAATCGGGCGCGGTGCTGGAATCGGTCACCATGCCGGCCGGCGCGGGCGTGTCGGGGCTGGAGTCCGACGGCGGCGACCAGTTCTTCTGCGGCGGCGGCAACAGCGGCAAGATCCGCGCGGTGCGCCGGCCCAGGCCAGCCGGGAAGCGCCCCGCCGACGCCGCGGGCAAGTAGCCGGCATTCACGCCGAGCGGACAACGTTCACTATTCCTTACAGACAAAGGCGCTGCCACCATCTATTCTCCTGTCGCAAACGGAATCCCCCACAACAAGGAGAATGCGATGAAATCCGCTCTGGCCCTTCTGGTCGCCTGCAGCGCACTGCTAGGCGGCTGCGTGGTAGCCCCCTACGACGACTACGGCAGCGGCCACCAGGGCTGCCCGCCGGGGCAGGCAAAGAAGGGCAACTGCCGTGTCGACACGTACGGCAACGAGTCCTTCTGCCCGCCGGGCCAGGCCAAGAAAGGCCGCTGCTGAGCCAGCGCCGGCCCCGCACCGAGCGGCCGGTCCAGGCTGGCGCCGCCTGGCGCCAGCCGGTGTTGCACGGGCCGGCCTGACGGACGGAGAATGGCGAGATGCGGGCATCTCGCCCGCAGGAGAGCGCCATGCAATCCCGCACGCCATTCTGGTATATCGGCAAACTGTGCGTTGCCGCTGTCGTGCTCGGCTCGCTTGGGGCCTGTGCGACCTTGCAGCCGGAACAGACCGGCAAGCAAATGATCGGCAGCCCTGAAAGTGCCGTACGCAGTACATTCGGATCCCCCACCGAGACCTACCGCCTCGCCGACGGCACCACCCGCTGGATCTGGTCGCGCCAGCCCCTCGGCCATGAGGTCTATGCCGCTGATTTCGACGCCGGCGGCAAGCTCACCGACTATCGCCAGATGCTGACCGAGACGGAGATCTACCGCGCCCAGGTCGGGACCTGGACCAAGAAGGATGTGCAGGAGCGCTTTGGCCTGCCGCGCGAGCCCATCCAGTACTACCCCCTGATGAAGCGTGAAGCCTGGTCCTGGCGCATGTACAAGACTGGCTTGCAGACCGCGCATTTCAGTTGCTACTTCGATGACGCCGGCGTGCTGCGCCAGACCATGATCATCGTCGACCCGCTCGGCGGCGACTCGCGCCACTCGCGCTGAAGCGAGGCCGGCGAGGCAGCCGGTGCCATTGCCGGCAGCAGGGGCTCCCCGGCCCACGGGCCTTTTTGCGCGCAGAATGGTGGCGATGCGGCAACCGCCGCCAACCCTCCATGCGGAAAACGAACGTGACCACTGCGATCCTGCTCGAGAACATCCACCAGAGCGCCAACGCCCGGCTGACTGAAGCCGGCCTACAGGTCGAGCGCCGCACCGGCGCCCTGGCCGGTGCCGAACTGCGCCAGGTGCTGGCCAGCCACGACGTGGTCGGCATCCGCTCTGCCACCCACCTGCGCGCCGACGACATCCGCAGCGCGCCCGGGCTGCTCTCGGTTGGCTGCTTTTGCATCGGCACCTCGCAGGTGGACCTGGAAGCCGCCACCGCCGCCGGCATCCCGGTGTTCAACGCGCCCTTCTCCAACACCCGCTCGGTGGCCGAACTGGTGGTGTCCGAAGCGGTGATGCTGCTGCGCCGGATCCCGGAGAAGAACACCCTGGCACACGCCGGCAAGTGGGCCAAGGGCGCCGCCGGCGCGTTCGAGGCGCGCGGCAAGACCATTGCCATCGTCGGCTACGGCAATATCGGCTCGCAGGTGGGCGTGCTGGCCGAATCGATGGGCATGCGCGTGGTGTACTACGACGTGCTGGCGCGGCTCTCGCACGGCTCTGCGCGCGCTGCGGGATCGCTGGAAGAAGCGGTGTCGCAGGCCGAAGTGGTGACCCTGCATGTGCCAGCCACGCCGCGCACGCGCAATATGATCGATGCGCGCATCCTGGCCGCCTGCAAGCCGGGCGCGATCCTGATCAATGCCTCGCGCGGCAGCGTGGTGGACATCGCCGCGCTGGCCGCGGCGCTGCGCGAGAAGCGCCTGGGCGGTGCGGCCATCGACGTGTTCCCGGAGGAGCCGAAGACCAACAACGACCCCTTCGTCAGCGAACTGCAGAACCTGCCCAACGTACTGCTGACCCCGCACGTGGGCGGCAGCACCGAAGAGGCGCAGGAGAATATCGGCACCGAAGTGGCGGCCAAGCTGGCGCACTTCCTGGCCACCGGCGGCACCATCGGCGCCGTCAATTTCCCCGAGGTCGATCCCGGCCCGCTGCACGCGCCGGCGCGGCTGCTCAACGTGCACGGCAATGCGCCGGGCGCCCTGGCGGCACTGAACACGCTGCTGGCGCAGGAGAGCGTGAATATCACCGGCCAGCACCTGCAGACGCGCGGCCACACCGGCTATGTGGTCACCGACCTCGACCGCGTGCCGTCAGACCAGTTGATGCAGGCGCTGCGCACTCACGCAGGCTTTGCCCGCTCGCGGCTGATCCTGCGATAGGACAGCGGCCGCCCCCAAGGTCAATTGTCACAAAAGTGTCATAACCCTTAAGAAGATCGCCCCGACCTGACGCCCTTCCGCAGAAATATTGCCGATACAGCACTTATGATCCTGTCCGCCGCAGGCGGGCAAGGGTGGCGGTGACGGGCATCGCCCCCAAGGAGAGTGCATTGCATCCCTTTGCCAACCACGCCGTGAGCGGCGGCCCGCTGCCGACGGTGCTCGCTTCCAAGCTCGCGCCCCCCGTGGCGCACCCCGCCACGATCGGCCGGCCGCACCTGGTCGCGCGCATGGCGCAGGACCGCGCGGCCCGCGTGATCCTGGTGCGGGCCGCGGCCGGCTTTGGCAAGACCACGCTGATGCAGCAATACGCGGAGTCCTGCGCAGCGCAGCAGCACGCCACGGTATGGCTGCGCCTGGATGCGGGCGACAATGACCTGGAACGGCTGCTGGTCCACCTGGACGCCGGCCTGGCCGCGCTGCGGCACGCTGGTGATCGGCTCCCGCACCGCGCCGGAAATCGGCCCGGGCCGGCTGCGTGCGCGCGGACAGTTGCTGGAGATCCCGCCCGCCGCCCTGCATTTTTCCGTCGACGAGGCTACGCAACTGCTGCGCGGAAGCTGCGGCCTGCCGCTGCGCGACAGCGACATTGTCGCGCTGCACCGCCGCACCGAAGGCTGGGCCACCGCGATCTACCTCGCCGCGCTGTCGCTGCAGCAGCGCAGCGACCACGCCGCCTTTGTCACCGCGTTTTCCGGCACCCACCTGGAACTGGGACATCCTGGCGCGGCAGTCCGACGCGTGCCGCGCCTTCCTGCTGGAAACCAGCGTGCTGGGCCAGCTGAGCGCACCGCTGTGCGACGCAAAGCCGCACAGAAGCGGTGGCACTGGGCCGCGCGCGCGGCCTGATCCCGTGAGCCGTGGGCACGGATAAGCGAGTGCAGTCTTGACACCTTGGCTCCTGCTTCCTTTAATGGTGTAACGCATCAGGTGTCTTGCCCGATCACTTTTGCCGATTACTTCAAGCCATGATGGAAACCGGTGAAGCCCACGATCCGCAGCGCAAGCAAGAAGAACTGCGCAGCTTCCTTTTCCTGACCGCCGTGATGGTGCCGGTACTCTCCGTCATCATCGTGGCGGGCTATGGGTTCATTGTCTGGATGACCCAACTGATCAGCGGTCCGCCGTCGCATTGAGCGGCCCGGCAAGCCCGGTGCGCAATACTGCCGCGACCGGGGCGGCATTTGACAAATAAAAACAAGCTGCAGCACAGACTGAAACGGCATCGAACCGGAGCTTGCGCATGCCCGCAGCAAGACGTGCCATCCCCATCCAGCCGCTGCCCGCGAGCGAAGAGTGGCATATCGCCGGCATCGTCGTGCATGCCATTCCCGACAGCCTGGCGCAGGTGCGCGCCGCGATCGAAGCCATTACCGGCGCCGAAGTCCACGCTGCCAGCGATGCCGGCAAGCTCGTGGTCACCATCGAAGCGCCCACCTCGCGCGCCATTGCCGCGCACCTGACGTACCTGCACCAGCTCGAGGGCGTGCTGTCGGCCGCGCTCGTCTACCAGCACAACGAAGACGCCGAGGCAATGCACGAAGCGATGGACCCGGCAATGAACGAGGAGGCAGGCACATGACCATCTCTCGTCGTGATTTCATCAAGCAGACCGCTGTCGCCGCGACCGCATCGGTCGCCGGCGTGACGCTGCCGGCCGGGGCCGCCAACTTTGTCACTGACAGCGACATGACCAAGCTGAAGTGGTCCAAGGCGCCCTGCCGCTTCTGCGGCACCGGCTGCGGCGTGACCGTGGCGGTCAAGGACAACAAGGTAGTGGCCACGCAGGGCGATCCGCTGGCCGAGGTCAACAAGGGTCTGAACTGCGTCAAGGGCTATTTCCTGTCGAAGATCATGTACGGGCAGGACCGGCTGACCAAGCCGCTCTTGCGCATGAAGAACGGCAAGTACGACAAGAACGGCGAATTCGCCCCGGTCACGTGGGAGCGCGCCTTCGACGAGATGGAACGCCAGTTCAAGCGCGTGCTGAAGGAAAAAGGGCCGACCGCGGTGGGGATGTTCGGTTCCGGCCAGTGGACGGTGTGGGAAGGCTATGCCGCGTCCAAGCTCTACAAGGCGGGCTTCCGCTCCAACAATATCGACCCAAACGCGCGCCACTGCATGGCATCGGCAGTGCAGGGCTTCATGCGTACCTTCGGCATGGACGAGCCGATGGGCTGCTACGACGATTTCGAGGCCGCCGATGCCTTCGTGCTGTGGGGCTCGAACATGGCCGAGATGCACCCGATCCTGTGGACCCGCATCACCGACCGGCGCCTGAGCTACCCCAAGACGCGCGTGGCGGTGCTGTCCACCTTCACGCACCGTTCCTTCGACCTGGCCGACATCCCGGTCATCTTCAAGCCGCAGACGGACCTGGCGATGATGAACTACATCGCCCACTACATCATCAAGAACAACAAGGTCAACAAGGACTTCGTCAACAAGCATACGGTCTTCAAGGAAGGCGTGACCGACATCGGCTATGGCCTGCGCCCGGAACATCCGCTGCAGAAGGCGGCCAAGAACGCTGCCGATCCCGGTGCCTCGCGCCCGATCACCTTCGATGACTTCGCACGCTTCGTGGCCAAGTACGACGCCGACTACGTCAGCAAGCTGTCGGGCGTGCCCAAGGCCAAGCTGGACCAGCTGGCAGAACTGTATGCCGACCCCAACGTCAAGGTGATGTCGCTGTGGACCATGGGCTTCAACCAGCATACGCGCGGCAGCTGGGCCAACAACATGGTCTACAACCTGCACCTGCTGACCGGCAAGATCGCCACGCCGGGCAACAGCCCGTTCTCGCTGACGGGGCAGCCGTCGGCGTGCGGCACTGCGCGCGAGGTTGGCACCTTCTCGCACC
Organism: Cupriavidus sp. GW823-FHT06D04; assembly: GCF_058795055.1. NCBI lineage: Bacteria > Pseudomonadati > Pseudomonadota > Betaproteobacteria > Burkholderiales > Burkholderiaceae > Cupriavidus > Cupriavidus sp. GW823-FHT06D04. Next base: position 66,318 of record NZ_JBXAHL010000020.1, read on the forward strand.
GGCTGCCGGCCGACATGGTGGTAACCAACCCCAAGCACCGCGAAGAGGCCGAGCGCATCTGGAAGCTGCCGGCTGGCACCATCCCCGAAAAGCCGGGCTACCACGCCGTGCTGCAGAACCGCATGCTCAAGGACGGCAAGCTCAATGCCTACTGGGTGCAGGTCAACAACAATATGCAGGCCGCCGCCAACCTGATGGAAGAAGGCCTGCCGGGCTACCGCAACCCGCAGAACTTCGTGGTGGTGTCCGATGCCTATCCCACCGTGACCGCGCTGGCCGCCGACCTGATCCTGCCCAGCGCGATGTGGGTGGAAAAGGAAGGCGCCTATGGCAATGCCGAGCGCCGCACGCAGTTCTGGCACCAGCTGGTCGATGCGCCGGGCGACGCGCGCTCTGACCTGTGGCAGCTGATGGAATTCTCCAAGCGCTTCAAGGTCGAGGACGTCTGGCCCGCCGAGCTGATCGCGAAGAAGCCGGAGTACCGCGGCAAGACCCTGTTCGACGTGCTCTACCGCAATGGCCAGGTCGACAAGTTCCCGCTCAAGGAAGTCAACGCCGAGTACCACAACGCCGAGGCCAAGGCCTTCGGCTTCTATGTGCAGAAAGGCCTGTTTGAAGAGTACGCCAGCTTCGGCCGCGGCCACGGCCACGACCTGGCCCCGTTCGACGCCTACCATGAGGCGCGCGGGCTGCGCTGGCCGGTGGTCAACGGCAAGGAGACCCGCTGGCGCTACCGCGAGGGCAGCGACCCTTACGTCAAGGCCGGCACCGGCTACCAGTTCTACGGCAACCCCGACGGCAAGGCGGTGATCTTCGCCCTGCCCTACGAGCCGGCAGCCGAATCGCCCGACAAGGAATATCCGTTCTGGCTGGCCACCGGCCGTGTGCTGGAGCACTGGCATTCCGGCTCGATGACGCGGCGCGTGCCGGAGCTGTACCGCGCCTTCCCCAACGCGGTGGTGTTCATGCATCCGGAAGACGCCAAGGCAATGGGGCTGCGCCGCGGCGTTGAGGTGGAAGTGGTGTCGCGGCGCGGGCGCATGCGCTCGCGCGTGGAGACCCGCGGGCGTGACGCGCCGCCGCGCGGGCTGGTGTTCGTGCCGTGGTTCGATGCCAGCCAGCTGATCAACAAGGTGACGCTGGACGCCACCTGCCCAATCTCGCTGCAGACGGACTTCAAGAAGTGCGCGGTCAAGATCGTCAAGGTCTAGCCCGGAATCGAACAGGGAGACGCCATGAAACCAAGCCGATCCTGGAAGCCCCTGCTGGCCCTGTGTGCGCTGCTGCTGGCCGTGCTGGCAATGCCGGCGCACGCCCAGGGCCTGGTCGACGCGATGCGCGGGCCCACACCCATCGCCAGCGAGACCAAGGCACCCATCATGTACCCGACCGAGAACAAGGACATCCGCCGCACCCGCAACTACACCATGCAGCCGCCGACGATCCCACACAAGATCGACGGCTACCAGGTCGACAAGGACTTCAACCGCTGCATGTTCTGCCACGCCCGCACGCGCACCGAGGAAACCCAGGCGATCCCAGTCAGCATCACGCACTACATGGACCGCGACAACAACGTGCTGGCCGACGTCTCGCCGCGCCGTTACTTCTGCACGCAATGCCATGTGCCGCAGGCCGACGCCAAGCCGCTGGTGGGCAACACCTTCGTTGACGTCGAGCAGATGCTCAAGCGCAAGCCCGGCGTCAAGGGCTCATCCAACTAGCGGATGCGCGCCATGCTCGACCTGATCAAGCGTTACTGGCGAACCATCAACCGGCCCAGCGCGTATTTCAGCCTGGGCTTCCTGACGCTCGGCGGCTTTGTCGCCGGCGTGGTGTTCTGGGGCGCGTTCAACACCGCGCTGGAGCTGACCAATACCGAGCAGTTCTGCACCGGCTGCCACGAGATGCGCGACAACGTCTACCAGGAGCTGCAGGGCACCATCCACTTCACCAACCGCAGCGGCGTGCGCGCCAAATGCTCGGACTGCCACGTGCCGCACAACTGGACCACCAAGATGGCGCGCAAGATGCAGGCGTCCAAGGAGGTCTGGGCCAAGATCTTCGGTACCGTCGACACCCGCGAAAAGTTCCAGGCACACCGGCTCACGCTGGCGCAGCACGAGTGGGCGCGCTTCAAGGCCAATGATTCACTGGAATGCCGCAACTGCCACGACTACCAGTCGATGGACTTCACGCGGCAGAGCCCGCGCGCGCAGGCCATGCATTCCACCCACCTGGCCAACAAGGAGAAGACCTGCATCGACTGCCACAAGGGCATCGCGCACCATCTTCCCGACATCTCCAAGGCCGAGGAGAAATGACGCGTGCCAGTCCGCTCGCCCGCGCCGCCATCCGAGCTTCCGCCTGAATCCCCACGTTGCGCCGCCCCCGTGCTGAGCGCGAGCGGGCTGGCCATCTCGCGCGCCGGACGCCCGGTGTTGCGCGGCATCGACCTCGACCTCGCCCCCGGCGGCCTGCTGCAGGTACTCGGCCCCAACGGCAGCGGCAAGACCAGTCTGCTGCGCGTGCTGTGCGGGCTGGCCATGGCCGATGCCGGCACGCTGCACTGGCGCGGCCGCCCGGTGCGCGCCGCCGACCCTGACTATCAGCTGGCGCTGGCGTATGTCGGCCACACCAATGGCATCGACCCTGACCTGAGCCCGGCGGAAAACCTGCGCTTTGCCGCGCGCCTCGCCGGATCGGACGACAGTGCCGATGGCGTCGCGCGCGCCCTCGCCGCGCAAGGGCTGGAGCGGCTCGCAAACGCGCCGGTGCGCACGCTCTCGCAAGGGCAGCGGCGGCGCGTCGCACTGGCGCGCCTGTCGCTGGCGCAGCGCGCCTTGTGGCTGCTGGATGAACCAGTGACCGCGCTGGATGCCGATGCCTGCGCGCGCTTCGATGCGCAGCTCGGCACGCACCTCGCCGCCGGCGGCATGGCCGTGATCGCCACGCACCAGCTGCTGCCCGCGGGCGGCGCGGTGCTGCAACTGGGGGCGCCGGCATGATGCGCATGCTCGCCGCCATCGTCGCGCACGATGTCTCGCTGTCCTGGCGGCGGCGCGGCAGCCTGCTCGGCGGCGTGGTGTTCTTTGTCATCGCCGCCAGCCTGTTCCCGCTGGCAATCGGCCCCGAGCCGCAGCAGCTGCGCGCGCTGGCTCCCGGCATCCTGTGGGTGACGGCACTGCTGGCGTCGATGCTGTCGCTGTCGCGGCTGTTCGCGCAGGAGCATGCCGACGGCAGCCTGGACCAGCTGCTGCTGTCGCCGCATCCGCTGGCGCTGCTGGTGCTGGCCAAGATCGCCGCGCACTGGCTCACCAGCGGCCTGCCGCTGCTGTTGCTGACACCGCTGCTGGCACAGCAGTATGGGCTGCCCCTGGGCGCATCGCTGCTGCTGGCGGCGTCGCTGCTGGTGGGCACGCCGGCGCTGAGCCTGATCGGCGCGGTCGGCGCGGCGCTGACGCTGGGCGTGCGCGGCGGCGCGGTGCTGCTGTGCATCCTGGTGCTCCCGCTGTGCGTGCCGGTGCTGGTGTTCGGCGCCAGCGCCGCGGCCGCTGCCGATGCCGGGCTTGACGTGATGCCGCAGTTCTCGCTGCTGGGCGCCTGCCTGGCGCTGTCGCTGTTCCTGTGCCCGCTGGCCGCCGCCGCCGGGCTGCGCATTGCCATGGAGACGCCGGCATGAGCCAGCCGCTGCCATCCGTCCACCCCGCTGCCGCGCCGCGGCCCCCGGTCCGCGGCGGCTGGCTGGCCTATGCCGCGCCGGTGCGCTTCTATCCGCTGGCCGGGCGCATGGCCTCATGGTTCTTTGCCGCGGCGGCGCTGTTCGCGCTGGCGGGACTGTGGCTCGGCTTTGGCGTGGCCCCCACCGATGCGCAGCAGGGCGAGGTCTACCGCATCATTTTCATCCACGTGCCGGCGGCGTGGATGTCGATGTTCATCTACCTGGTCATGGCCGGCTACTGCGCGCTGGCACTGGTGCTGCGCACGCGGCTGTCGTCGATGATGGCCTCGGCGCTGGCGCCCACCGGCGCGCTCTTCACCGCGCTGGCGCTGTGGACCGGTGCGCTGTGGGGGCAGCCCACCTGGGGCACCTGGTGGGTCTGGGATGCGCGGCTCACCTCCGAGCTGATCCTGCTGTTCCTGTACCTCGGCTTTATCGCGCTGGAAGCGGCCATCGACGAGCCGCGCCGGGCCGAGCGCGCCTGCGCGGTGCTGGCGCTGGTGGGGGTGGTCAATATCCCGGTGATCTATTTCTCGGTGCAGTGGTGGAACACGCTGCACCAGGGCGCATCGGTCAGCCTGACCGCGGCGCCGTCGATGGCGGCCACCATGCTGGCTGGCATGCTGCTGATGACGATGGCGTGCTGGATGTACACGGTGGCGGTGGCGCTGGTGCGCGTGCGCTGCATCCTGCGCGAGCGCGGCGAGGTGCCGCACGGCCCTGCCATGGTTCCCGGAGAGACCTCATGACGCTGTCCTCGCTGCTGCCCTACGGGCATCACGGCATCTTCATCGCCGGCGCCTTCGGCGTGAGCGCGCTGCTGCTGGCGCTGGAGCTGGTGCTGCTGGCCCGCCGCTGCCGTGCCACGCGCCAGGAAGCCGGCCAATGACGCCGCGCCAGCGCCGCTTCGGGCTGCTGGCCGCGGCGCTGGCCTGCTGCGGCATCGCGGCGGCGCTGGTGCTCAATGCCTTCCGCTCCAACCTGGTGTTCTTCTTCAGTCCCAGCCAGGTCGCCGCGCAGGAAGCGCCGGTGGCACGCAGCTTCCGGCTGGGCGGGCTGGTGGCGCCCGGCTCGATCCGGCGCGAGGGCGACGGCATGACGGTGCGCTTCGTCGTCACCGACACGGCGCGCCAGGTGCCGGTGCGCTACCGCGGCCTGCTGCCCGACCTGTTCCGCGAAGGCAAGGGCGTGGTCGCGCGCGGCCAGCTGCAGGCGGACGGCACCTTCATCGCCAGCGAGGTGCTGGCCAAGCACGATGAAAACTACATGCCGCCTGAAGCCGCCGACGCGCTCAAGCAGGCCGCGCAGGTGAACCGCCGCATGGCCGAAGCCGCGCCGGCACAGGGAGTACGCCAGTGATCGCGGAACTCGGCCATTTCGCGCTGATCGTGGCGCTGCTGGTCGCGCTGGTGCAGGCCGTGGTGCCGCTGGCCGGGGCCGCGCGCGGCCAGCTGGCGTGGATGGCGCTGGCGCGCCCCGCCGCGCGCGTGCAGTGCCTGCTGGTGGCGCTGTCCTTCGCCGCACTGACCTGGTCCTTCGTCAGCAACGACTTCAGCGTGCGCTATGTCGCCGCCAACGCCAACAGTGCGCTGCCGCTGGCGTACCGCATCGCCGCGGTCTGGGGCGGGCACGAGGGCTCGATGCTGCTGTGGACGCTGATGCTGGGCCTGTGGTCGCTCGCGGTGTCCGCGTGCAGCCGGCAGCTGCCGCTGGCCGCCGTGGCCCGCGTGCTGGCCGTGATGGGCGCGATCAGCGCCGGCTTCCTGGCGTTCCTGCTGTTCGCCTCCAACCCCTTCGTGCGGCTGCTGCCGCCCGCAATGGAAGGCCGCGACCTCAACCCGTTGCTGCAGGACCCGGGCATGGTGTTCCACCCGCCCCTGCTCTACATGGGCTACGTGGGCTTCTCGGTGACCTTTGCCTTTGCCGTGGCGGCGCTGCTGGCCGGGCGCGTCGATGCGGCCTGGGCACGCTGGTCGCGGCCGTGCACCACGGTGGCGTGGGCCTTCCTGACGCTGGGAATCATGCTGGGCAGCGCCTGGGCCTACTACGAGCTGGGCTGGGGCGGCTGGTGGTTCTGGGACCCGGTCGAGAACGCCTCGTTCATGCCGTGGCTGGCCGGCACCGCGCTGATGCATTCGCTGGCGGTCACCGAGAAGCGCGGCGCCTTGCGCGCCTGGACCGTGCTGCTCGCCATCTTCACCTTCTCGCTGAGCCTGCTGGGCACCTTCCTGGTCCGTTCCGGCGTGCTGACCTCCGTCCACGCCTTCGCCGTGGACCCGAAGCGCGGCATCTTCATCCTGGCGCTGCTGGGGCTGGTTACCGGGCTGGCCCTGGCACTGTATGCGTTGCGCGCGCCGCGACTGGCGCGGCGCGTGGCGTTCGCGGCGGTCTCGCGCGAGTCGATGCTGCTGGCAAACAACGTGCTGCTGGCGGTGGCCGCCGCCACGGTGCTGCTGGGCACGCTCTACCCGCTGCTGGTCGATGTGCTGGGGCTGGGCAAGATCTCGGTCGGCCCGGCCTACTTCGAGCAGGTCTTCGTGCCCTTGATGGCCCCCGCGGTGCTGTTGATGGGCGCCGCGCCGCTGGCGCGCTGGCGCCACGGCAGCCTGCCCGACATGGCGCGCCGCCTGCGCTGGGGCGCCGTGGCCAGCGCGGCCATCGGGCTGGGGCTGCTGCTGGTGCTGCGCAATGCCTCGGCGCTAAGCGGGCTGGGGCTGCTGCTGGCGGCCTGGTGCGTGCTGAGCGCCGTGACCAGCCTGGCGGCGCGGCTGCGCCAACAACAGGGGCGCCGCCTGGCCGCGCTGCGCCAGTTCACACCCAGCTACTGGGGCATGCTGCTCGCCCACGCCGGCGTGGGCGTCTTCATCGCCGGCGTGACGCTGGTATCCGGCCAGGAAAGCCTGCGCGAACTGCCGATGCGCGCCGGCGAGAGCGTCAGCGTGGGCGGCTATGACTTCCGCTTTGCCGGCGTGACCCAGGCCGGCGGGCCCAACTACGACGCGCTGCGCGGCACGCTGGTGGCCGCGCGCGATGGCAAGCGAGTAGCACTGCTCCACCCCGAGCGCCGCATCTACCGCAGCCAGGACATGCCCACCACCGAGGCCGCGATCGACAGCGGCGTGGCGCGCGACCTCTACGTGGCGCTGGGCGAGAACGTCGATGGCAGCGCCTGGGCCGTGCGCATCCACGTCAAGCCCTTTGTCGACTGGATCTGGGCCGGCTGCGTGCTGATGGCGCTGGGCGGGCTGCTGGCCGTCTGCGACAAGCGTTACCGGCTTCGCCGCCGTGCCGCCAATCCTGCCACCGCGCCAGCCGCACCGGATGTGCCCGCAGTGCCGGCATTGGCCTCCGCCCATGAGGAGACGCCCGCATGACGCGCTTCCTGCTGCCGCTGGCCGCCTTCCTCGCCCTTGCGGTCGCGCTGGCCGCCGGGCTGCGCCACGACCCGCGCGAACTGCCCTCGCCGCTGGTCGGCAAGGCCGCGCCGGCGTTCCGCCTGCCGCTGCTCGAACCCGAAGGCCGCACGCTGGCCAGCGCCGACATGCGCGGCAAGGTCTGGCTGCTGAATGTGTGGGCGTCGTGGTGCGCGGCCTGCCGCACCGAGCATCCGCTGCTGGTGGATTTTGCCGCGCGCTCGCCGGTGCCGCTGTATGGCCTCAACTACAAGGACGAGACCGGCGCCGCGCGCGACTGGCTGCAGCGGCTGGGCAACCCCTATGCGGCTTCGCTGGTCGATGCCGACGGCCGCGTCGGCATCGACTACGGCGTCTACGGCGTGCCCGAGACCTTTGTCATCGACCAGCACGGCGTGGTGCGCTACCGCCAGGTGGGCCCGGTCACGCGCGAGGTGCTGGAGCGCAAGCTGATCCCGCTGATCGAGCAGCTGGAACGGCAGGGAGGCAGCCATGCGTAGCCGGATCCGCACGATGCTTGCCGTGTGGCTTTGCTGCGTTTCGCTGCAGGCGACGGCGCTGACGGAAGCGGAACTCGATGCCCGCGTGCACGCGCTGTCCAACGAGTTGCGCTGCCTGGTCTGCCAGAACCAGACCCTGGCCGACTCCAACGCCGACCTTGCCGTCGACCTGCGACGCCAGATCCGCGCGCAGTTGCGCGGCGGCGCCAGCGACGAGGCGGTGAAGGACTACCTGGTGCAGCGCTATGGCGACTTCGTGCTGTACAAGCCGCCGTTGCGGCCGCTGACGTGGCTGCTGTGGTTCGGCCCGCTGTTGCTGGTGGCCGGCGTGGCGGCCGCGATCGTGCGTGCGCGCTCGCGCAATCGCCAGGCGGATGCGACGCTGGACGCCAGCGCGCAGCGCCAGCTTGCGGACTTGCTGGACGAATCGGCCACAACATCCGTGGAGCACCGCCAGCCATGACCACCTTCTGGCTGCTCGCCGCCGCCCTGATCGCCGCCACCACGGCCTGCCTGCTGTGGCCGCTGCTGCGCCGCCGGGCGGTGCCAGACCCGGGCACGCCGGAACGCACCTTGCTGGTTGACCTGTACCACGACCAGTTGCGCGAGCTGGACACCGACCTGCGCGGCGGCACCCTCACCGCGGCGCGCCACGCCGAAGCCCGCGACGAACTCGGCCGCCGGCTGCTCGATGACGCCGCCGGCGCCGCCACCGGCACGGGACGGGCCGGCACCTCGCCGCTGCTCGCCGCGCTGCTGCTCGCAGTACTGCCCAGCGCCGCCATCCTGCTCTACCTGCACCTTGGCAACCCGGTCGCGCTCTGGCGCGCCGACGACCTGCCCGAAAGCACCGGCAACCAGCACCAGCTGAGCGGCGCGCAGGTCGAGGGCATGGTGAACCAGCTCGCGCAGCGCCTGCGCGAGTCGCCCGGCGACGCGCAGGGCTGGGCCATGTTGGCGCGCTCATACAGCGTGATGGAACGCCATGCCGACGCCGCCGCGGCCTACGCGCGGGCCGTTGAACTGGCGCCGGACGTGGCCGCGCTGCGCTCCGACTACGCCGATGTGCTGGCCAGCCTGCACGGCGGCTCGCTGGAAGGCCCGCCCATGGCGCAAGTGCGCCAGGCCCTGGCGCTGGACCGGGACGACCCCAAAGCGCTGGCGCTTGCGGCCAGCGCCGCGGCCGAACGCGGCGATAAGCAGGCGGCGATCGGATATTGGGAGCACCTGTACCGGCTGCTGCCCGCGGATTCGCAGACAGCGGCGCGCATCGCCGCCAACCTTGCGGCCGCGCGCGGCACGGCTGCCGCGGCGCAAACCCCGAAGATCACCGGCATGGTCACGCTCAGCGAAAAGGCCGGGCGCACGCCGCAACCGGGCGACACGCTCTTTGTCTACGCGTTGCCCGCTGACGGCTCACGCATGCCGCTGGCAGTACTGCGCCGGCAGGCGCGCGATTTGCCGCTGTCGTTCACGCTGGAGGATGCGATGGCGATGCGGCCCGATCACCGGCTGTCCGGACAGCAACAGGTCATGCTTGAAGCGCGGATCTCGGCCAGCGGCAGCGCCTTGCCGAAGGCCGGGGACCTGGTAGGGCGCACCGGACCGGTGGCAGTCGGCACCGAGGGCATCCGCATCGCTATCGACGGCACGATCGCGCCATAGTGGCTCAGGCGGGCAGCGTCGCCTTCAGGTTGGCCAGCATGTCCGCCACCATCTCCTTCAAGCCGTACTCGGCCTTCCAGCCCCAGTCCGCGCGTGCGACCGAATCGTCGATCGAATCCGGCCAGCCCTGCGCAATCGCCTGGCGATAGTCGGGTTCATAGCGGATCTGGAAGCCCGGCACCTGCTCGCGGATGGCCGCTGCAGTCTGCGCGGGCGTGAAGCTCATCCCGGCAATGTTGTAGCTGCCGCGCTCGCCGAGCTTGTCCGCCGGCGCTTCCATCAGTTCGATGGTGGCGCGGATGGCATCGGGCATGTACATCATCGGCAGGGCCTCGTCTTCCTTCAGGAAGCAGGTGTAGGGCTCGCCCTTCACCGCCGCATGGAAGATGTCGACCGCATAGTCAGTGGTGCCGCCGCCGGGCGGGGTCTTGTGAGAGATCAGGCCCGGATAGCGCACGCTGCGTACATCCACGCCGTGGTTGGCGTGATACCAGCGGCACCAGCCCTCGCCCGCCTGCTTGGAGATGCCGTAGACGGTGGTGGGCTCCATCACGGTCTTCTGCGGTGTCTGTCCGGCAGGCGTGGTCGGGCCAAAGGCTGCAATCGAGCTTGGCCAGAACACCCGCTCCAGCCCGGTCTGCCGTGCCAGCTCCAGCACGTTGAGCAGGCTGGTCATATTGAGGTTCCAGGCCCACTGCGGCGCCTTTTCGCCGGTGGCGGACAGCGCGGCGGCCAGCAGGTAGACCTGGGTGATGCCATGGCGCTCGACCACGGCGGCCAGCTCGCCCCGGTCGGTCGCGTTGAGCATCTCGTGCGTCAGGTGCACGTGCCGGCCGGTGGGCACCACGTCGGAGGTGATCACGTTGGTGCGCCCGTAGCGCTCGGCCAGCGCCAGTGCCAGTTCAGACCCGATCTGGCCGTTGGCGCCGACGATCAGGATCTTCGGTTTGCCATCTTCCATCAGATCAGCCCCAGTTCGCGGCCAGCCTGGCCAAAGGCTTCCAGCGCCTCTTGCAGCGCGGCTTCGTCATGCAGCGCGCTCATCTGCACGCGGATGCGCGCCTGCCCCTTGGGCACCACCGGGTAGAAGAAGCCGACCACGTACACGCCCAGCTCCAGCAGGCGCTGCGCGAGTTGCTGCGCCTTGTCGGCGTCGTAGACCATGATCGGGATGATGGGGTGGTCGCCCGCCTTGACGTCGAATCCCAGCTGGTCCAGTCCCGCGCGGAAGAACCTGGTATTGCCCTCCAGCCGGTCACGCAGCTCGGTACTGGCTTCCAGGATATCGAGCACCGCGATCGACGCGCCCACGATGGCCGGCGCCACCGTGTTGGAGAACAGATAGGGCCGCGAGCGCTGGCGCAGCAGCGCCACCACTTCCTTGCGCGCGCTGGTGAAGCCGCCCGAGGCGCCGCCCAGCGCCTTGCCCAGCGTGCCGGTGATGATGTCGATCTTGCCGAACACGCCGCGCGCCTCATGCGTGCCGCGCCCGCGCTGGCCCATGAAACCGGTGGCATGGCATTCGTCGATGCCCAGCAGCGCGTCGTACTCATCGCAGATCGTGCGCATCTGGTCCAGCCGCGCCACGGTGCCGTCCATCGAGAACACGCCGTCGGAAAACACCAGCGTGTAGCGCGCACCGTCGGCCCGCGCCTGCTCCAGCTGCACGCGCAGGTCGTCCATGTCGTTGTGCTGGTAGCGGTAGCGGCGTGCCTTGGACAGGCGGATGCCGTCGATGATCGAGGCATGGTTGAGCGCATCGCTGATGACCGCGTCTTCCGCGCCCAGCAGCGTTTCGAACAAACCGCCATTGGCATCGAAGGCCGAGCCATAGAGGATGGTGTCCTCAGTGCCGAGGAAGGCCGACAGCCGCGCCTCCAGCGTCTTATGCAGGTCCTGCGTGCCGCAGATAAAGCGCACCGAGCTCAGCCCGAAGCCATGCGTGCGCAGCGCCTCGTGCGCGGCCTCGATCACCTGCGGGTGCGACGACAAGCCAAGGTAGTTATTGGCGCACAGGTTGATGACCTCGCGGCCGTCGGTGGTGCGCACCCGCGCACCCTGCGGCGTGGCGATCACGCGCTCATTCTTGAACAGCCCCGCCGCGCGGATGCTTTCGAGTTCGGTACGGATGGATGCATAGAATGCCTCGGCATTCGACATGGCTTGGCTCCCGTTGGTGTGCGAGGGATATGCTAGGATTCGATCGATAAATCGAACGCGTTCTCTATATCGAACGTTTTGCGCAATATAACGAACATTCCCCCATGACGCAAGCCCTTGCCCAAATGCCGCAGGCCGACGGGCCGCCCGCCGTCGGCATGGCGCTGCAGGCGCTGCGCCAGCAGCAGCGCCTGTCGCTCGATGAACTGTCGCGCCGTGCCGGCGTATCCAAGTCGATGCTGTCGCAGATCGAACGCAACCTGGCCAACCCCACCGTGGCGGTGCTGTGGCGCCTGGCCAATGCGCTTGGCGTCAGCCTGACGGATTTCCTGGCCGGCGGCGCGGCAGAGCGGCCGGGCGGCGGCATCACCGTGATCCAGCCACATGCCACGCCATCGCTGAAAAGCCCCGATACCCGCTGCGACCTGCGCATCCTGGGCCCGATCGACCTGGCCGGCCGCTTCGAGTGGTATGAGCTGACCATCCAGGCCGGCGGCGTGCTGGCCTCCGAGCCGCACGAAGCCGGCACCCAGGAACACCTGTCGGTGCTGAGCGGATCGATGACGGTGCGCGCGGGCGTCGATGAGAAGAAGCTGAGGCACGGCGAGACCGCGCGCTATGCGGCCGATGTCGCACATGCGATCTCCAATGGCGGCAAGACCACTGCCACCGCACTACTGGTTGTAGTGCATCCGGGCTGACGCGGGCAAGGGTTGCGACAGCCCGGCGGGCGGGTTCAGCGGGCGCCGAACCATCGTTTGACCCGCTCCCACAGAACGCCGAAGAACATCGCCACCGGATTGAGGCGTACCGGCTGGTTGCGTTCGGCATCGCTCAGCGTCGGGTCCATCCGGCGCGCCACCGACTTGCCGAAATCGGCAATCATGCGCCGCACGAAATCCCGCACCAGCCCCGACCGCGAGAACTGCGCCAGCGGCCCTTGCAGCGAGTACTGCAGGTCGACCGCGACTTCGGTCTCGTGCGCGGAGAGCGCCTTCAGCTGGTAGGCGACGTCGCCGGCGGCCTTGGAGTTGCTGAGCGAATCCTGGCCTGCGCCCTTCAGCACGCCACGCTTGAGCGCGTCGTCGCGCTGCAGGCGCGCGGCGCCGTCGAACCTGGCGGACATCGGGCCGAACTTGATGGCGATATGACCCTTGACCTTCTCCCCCGCAATTTCAGTGAGCACCGCGCCCGGCAGGCAGCCCGCGACGGCTGGCAGGTCGGCCATGAAGGCCCAAACCGAGTCGAGCGCGTAGGGGACGGTGAAGCTGCCTTCGATGCGCGACCAGCCCTTGCGGTCGGCTGACCGTTCCGCCTCGGCGCCGGTGCCGGCGGCCAGGTGCGGCAGCGTGCCGAGCGCTTCGTCGGCAACGGCAAAACCGGTGAACGGCGCTTCGGCCGGCGCCGCGCCCGCGACGTGCCGCGCAATCACGCCGGCTGCGTCGCGGCGTGCGTCCAGTACCGAGCGGATGGCGGCGACGATTCCCATATAGCCGGTGCAGCGGCACAGGTTTCCCGACAACTCGTGACGGATGGCGGCGTCGTCCGCATCGGGCAGGCGCAGCACGATGTCGCGTGCGGTCGCCAGCATACCCGGCGTGCAGAAGCCGCATTGCAGGGCATGATGCTGGTTGAACGCCGCGCGCAGGTCGGCCATCACGGCATCGTCCTGGTAGCCTTCGACGGTGACAATGTCAGCGCCCTGGCAGGCAGCCGCGAAGGTGATGCACGACCGCACCGGCTTGTCGTCGAGCAGCACGGTGCAGGCGCCGCACACGCCGTGTTCGCAGCCGAGGTGGGTGCCGGTCAGGCTGTGCGTGTCGCGCAGGAAGTCGCCCAGGTGCGTCCGGTCCGCGCACGCGCCAGAAACCCGGCGGCCGTTGACATTGAATTCGATGGTCTGCACGGGCGCTCCTCAGTTCAGCATTTGCGTGACGCAGCGCATCACGACGGTACGGTAAAGCTTGCGGTCGATGGCGTCCTTGCCCGGCGCGGCCTGCGCCACCGCTTCGTCCACGGCACTGGCCGTGAGCGCCGCGGCGCCTTGCGCGGCGACCGCGCGCGTGAGTCCAGGCAGCACCACCGGTGGCCCGTCCAGCGCGCCGAGCACGATGCGTGCAAAGCGGCGGCTGGCATCGAAGTACGCGGCGCAGCTGGCTTCGGCGAACTCGCCGGTCTTGCGGCACAGCTTCTGGTAGCCCCAGCGGCTGTGCGCGGTGGCATGCGGCACGCGCACGGCGGCGATCAGCTCGCCGTCGGCCAGCACCGTGGTGTAGGCGCCGATCATGAATGCTTCCATGGGCACATCGCGCGTGCCGATGCCGGATGCAATCTCGATGCGCGCACCCAGCGCGGTCATCACCACCACCCAGTCCGCGGCCGGGTCCGCATGGGCCAGGCTGCCGCCCACGGTGCCGCGGTTGCGGATCGCGCGGTAGGCAATGCCGCCCGCCACGGCCTGCAGCATGGTGCCCTGCAGCGGCGCGAACACGCCGTCCTCGATCTGCGCATGGGTCACGCAGGCGCCGATGCGGATGTCATCGGGGGTGGGCGCGACTTGCCGCAGTTCGGCCAGCCCCGACACATCGACCACCGTGTCGGGACGGGTCAGCCGCAGGTTCAGCATCGGGCCGAGCGACTGGCCTCCGCCCATGGTCTTGGCCACATCTATGCCCGCGCCAAGGCGGGCCAGCGCCTCCGGCAGCGAGCCGGGCGCATGATAGGAAAAAGCGACGGCTTTCATGGGTCAGGCTGCCTTCTTGCTTTGTGCGCCGGCCACTGCCGCATCCAGCGCTTCAAGGATCTTTCTCGGGGTCAGCGGCGTTTCCTGCAGTTCGACACTGAAGTCGCGCAAGGCGTCGTTCACCGCGTTGAAGATCGCCGCCGGCGGTGCAATGGCGCCGCCCTCGCCCATCCCCTTGGCGCCGAATTCCGTGTGCGGCGACGGCGTCTCGAAATGATGGATGCGGATCGATGGAATCTCGGTCGGCCCGGGCAGCATGTAGTCCGCCAGCGTGGAGGCCAGCGGCTGCCCGTTGCCGTCATAGCGCATCTCTTCGAACATCGCTGTGCCGATACCCTGCGCCACACCACCGTAGGTCTGGCCCTCGACCACCATCGGATTGATCATGGTGCCGCAGTCTTCCACCACCACATAGTCCAGGATCTCGACATGGCCAGAATCGATGTCGACTTCCACCGCGACCGCATGCGTGGCGTAGGTGAAGCTGCCGGTATCGACCGCGGGCTTGAAGCCCATGGTGACCTCCAGCCCTTGCGCATCCACGTCGTGCGGCAACAGGTGGGGATTGATGTACCAGGCGTCGGCAATGCGGCCGATATCGATGACGGTGGCATCGCCTGCACGAACCGCGCCGGCTTCGAGCGTTACCGCCTCCACCGGCTGCCCCAGCATATGCGCGCCAATCTTCTGCAGCCGCGGCAGCAGCGCCTTGCATGCCCGCGACACCGCGCCGCCCGACATCACCAGCGAGCGCGAGGCATAGGTGCCGGTCGAGAACGGCGTGAGCCCGGTATCGCCGTGCACCAGCTTGATCCGTCCGATGTCGATGCCCAGGATCTCGTGGGCAATCTGCGCGAACGTGGTCTCCATGCCCTGCCCGTGCGAATGCACGCCGACCCGCACTTCGAGCCCGCCATCCGGCGTGATGCGCACCGTGGCCGAGTCGAAGCCGGGGATCACCGGCGTGCCCCAGGCCGCGAACACGGAAGTGCCGTGGGCCGACTGCTCGGTGTAGGTGCCAAAGCCCACGCCGACATAGCGGCTGCCCTGCGGACCCGCCTGCTGCCGCGCGCGGATCGCGGGCAGGTCGATCATCTCCATCGCCTGGCGCACGCTGGCCGGGTAGTCGCCGCCGTCGAAGTGCTTGTTGGTCACGTTGACGTAAGGCATGGCCTGCGGCGGCACCAGGTTTTCGCAGCGCACTTCCCACGGCTCGCGCCCCACCTCGCGCGCGATCGCGTCCATCATCAGTTCCATGGCGAAGCAGACGCCGGTCCGGGCCACGCCGCGATACGGCACGAAACCTGGCTTGTTGGTGGCCACGCAAGTAGTTTCGCAGCGGTACCCGTCAAAGGCATAAGGGCCGGGCAGGTTGCCGATCGCCTGTCCCGGCTCCAGCCCGACGGTGAATGGCCAGACCGAATAGGCACCGCCATCGATGGCGATCTTCGCGTCCAGCGCCAGCAGCCGGCCGCGTTGGTCGGCATAGGCGGTAAGCTCGTAGTGATGCTCACGCGAGTTGGCCCCGGCGGTCAGGTGCTCGCGCCGGTCCTCGACAAAACGGAACGGCCGCTTGTAGGTCAGCGCCAGCCAGGCGATACAGAGCTCTTCCTGCTGCAGCACGCACTTGTAGCCGAAGGCGCCGCCCACGTCCGGCGAGATCACGCGCACGCGCGCCTGGTCCAGGTCCAGGCAATGGCTCAGGATGGTCCGGATCATATGCGGCACCTGGGTGGCGCTGTACACCACCAGCTGGTCGAACTGGTGGTCCCAGTAGGCCAGCACCGCCTTGCCTTCCATCGGCACCATGCACTGGCGCGCCAGGTTGACCTTGCGGTGGACGACGACGGAGGCCTCGCGCTGGCGCGCCTCGAAGTTCTTGTCGATATTCAGCGTCAGGAAGGTGTTGTCGCGCCAGTGTTCGTGCACGCGCACCTCGCCGGCGAGCTGGCGGGCCTGCGCGACGTCGGTCAGCGCGGGCAGCTCGTCGAACTCGGCCACCACCTGCTCGGCGATGTCCTCGGCTTCGGCGCGCGTCGGGGCAAAGGCCATGGCAACGGGCTCGCCGACAAAGCGCACCTTGCCGCTGGCCAGCGGCGCCTGCGCCGACGGCTGGTAGGACGGGAACGCCGAATCCGCGACGATGTCGCTCGCCGCCGCCATGTCCTCGCGCACGATCACCGCTTGCGCGTGGCGCGCGGGCTTGCTCACGGACAACAGCCTGGCATGCGCCACGGGGCTGCGCAGGAAAGCCACCTCCTGCAGGTCCGGCATGGCAATGTCCGCGACAAAGCGCCCCTTGCCATGCAGGTGCCTGGCGTCTTCCTTTCGCGCCACCCGGGCTCCCACGCCCTGGCCGCGTCCTTCTTCCGAATGATCCGGTTCCATCGACGATGTCATTGTCTTATCCGTCCCGATGATTCATGCAAGCGCTCATTCGCGCACCCCGATAGCAGCCAGCCCCTCTGCGCGCGAGGCCACCGTCGCATACTTCTGCCCCATGTCGAACAGGTTGGCCTCATGCGGGCCGAGCGCCCTGTCGCCGACGCAATCCGACAGCACCAGCGGCCGGAAGCCGTACTGCATGGCGTCCACCACGCTGGCGCGCACGCAGCCGCTGGTCACGGCGCCGGCCACCACCAGCGTGCGCACGCCGCGCTGCGTCAGCCACGCGGCCAGCGACGTACCGAAGAATGCCGACGGCACGGTCTTGCGCACCACCAGCTCGCCCGCCCGTGGCGCCAGTTCTTCGACGATGGCACTGTTGCGCTCGCGCTCCTTCAGCGACAGCATGTTCGGCACCTTCATGGAGAAGATGTTGTGGTCCGACCCATCGTCCGCAAAGACGATGCGGCTGTGCGCGATCGCCCAGCCTTCGCGCCGTGCCACGGCCAGCAGCGGCACGGTGTTGGCGATGGCCTCGCGGATATTGCCGCCGCCGAACACCTCCGGATCGGCAAAGCCGTTGACGAAATCGACCACCAGCAGCCCGAACGGGCCCGCCAGTTCCAGGTCGTTGCCGAAGCCCTGGCGCTGGTACGCGCCGATCTCCTTGTGCATGGCTACTTCTCCTCCGGGTAGCGGAACCCGTCCGTGACCTTGCCGCGGGTCACCACATCCACGCCGTCCAGGCGGACGGTGCAGTTGCGCACGGGAATATCGATATGGCAAGCCGTGGTGCGGCTGCCGCCGGCTTCGTTATTGGGGCCGAGCGAGAACAGGAAGTTGCCCTCGAAGGCGCGCGCGTCCATGCCGATGGTGGCCTCGCGATCGTACAGCCCCAGCGTGGACCAGTGGGCGCGCGGCTGCAGCCCCCAGCCGATATGCGAGATGGCATAGGCCTGCGGATCGTTGAAGGAGGCCATGTACTCGCTCAGCAACTCGGCGTGCAGGCCGCCTTCGATGCGCGTGGCAAAGCCGCCCTCCACCGTCAGCATGACCGGCTCGGTGACGTAGGTCTTCTGCGGCAGCAGGATGTCGCCGCGCTCCAGCACGATGGTACCGTTGGCCGAGCCCTCGTTGGGCCAGGTCAGCGCGAAGCCGCTGGGCCAGTGGTCCCAGCGCCCGGGCTCGTCGACAAAGCCATACTCGCTGATGGCCGGGAACTCGCCCAGCGGGCAGCGCAGGTCGGTGCCGGCCGGCGACACCACATGCATTTCCTTTGCGCCGGCCAGCCGCTCGGAGGCGGCCTTGACGCGCTCGCGGTCGGCCTCGCAAGGCACCAGGCGCGCCAGCACCTCGGGCGGCTCGACGGCCAGCAGGATTTTGGTGCCGCCCTTCAGGATGTTGTGCTGCTCGGGGGAGAACAGCAGCGTCATCAGGTCCAGCACCAGGTCGCTTTCCCTGAGCGCGGCAATCGCGGCTCGGTTGCCCGTGAGCGGGGTCGTTCCCAGGTAGGCCAGCGCGTCGCGGCTCAGCGCCTTCTCGCCGTTGACGGGCGGCAGGTCGAGCCGGTTGACGATGGCACCCATCGCCTGCGTGGCGATCAGCGCGGTGGAAAGGGTCTGCGGGTGGGTCGCGGCGCTGGTCAGGATGGTGACGGTCTGCCCCGGCTCCAGCCGGGACAGCTTCAGCACCTTGCGCCAGGCCTCGATCATCTGGTGGTCACTTACCGGCATGTCCGCTCCTTGCTGGTCATTGCGTCAGCGGCGCGCCGAGGAAGTCCCCCAGCGCCGCGTAAAAGCCCGCTTCGTCATCCCACGGGATCATGTGGCCGGCACCAGCAACGTGGCTGACCAGCACCCCCGGCAGCAGCGTGCGGATCTCCGCCACGTCCTCGGCGCGCACCACGTCGCCGCGCCCGGCAGTCACCAGCAGCGCCGGCACCGTGATCCTGGGCATGTCGGCATGGATGTCGTCGCGATGGAAATCCTCGAAGCTGCGCATCACGGCGTCTTCGTTGCAGGTATGCAGCCATTCGGCGCGCAGGCGCAACTGTTCGTCGGTCCAGGTCGGGCAGAAGCAGCGCATGCCTTCCACGTCGGTGCCCTGGCGCGACAGGCGGATGGAATCCACATACCACGGCAGTTGCGCGGGATACGCGCGGCGCCCGGGCCCCGACACCGGCGGATCGACCAGCACCAGTCTGGCCAGGCCGCCAGGCCGGCCCGCCGCGGCGCGCACGCCGATGCGCGCGCCCATCGAATGGCCAACCACGCTGTAGCGGCGCAGGCCGAGCGCCTCGGCAAAGGCCACCACGTCGCGGGCCTGGGCGTCGAGGCTGTAGTCCAGCCCGGCCTCAGCCGACGACAGGCCGCGCCCGCGCACGTCCAGCACATAGGTATCGAAGCTGGCGCCAAAGCGCTCGCCGACGAAGCCCCAGGTGATTGCCGGGCTGGTGATGCCCGGCACGATGATCACGGGATCGCGCGCGGCACGCGCACCGTCGTTGCCGCCATAGCGCAGGTAGTGCTGGCGAATGCCGTTGGCATGGACGTGGCCGCCATAAAGGAAGGTGGTCATGGCATACCCTCAGTAGGCGCCCGACAGCAGCGCGCCGGCGCCCGGCACGACCGGCTCCAGGTCCAGCGCCTTGAGCATGGCGTAGGTGGTGGCGATGGCCGCGGTGATGACCGGCTTGCCCGTCATCGCCTCCACCTTTGCCACGGCCGGGAGCGACGGCATCTGCACGCAGGCCGACAGCACGATGGCATCGACATCCGCCAGGTTCATCTGCGACACGATGCCGGGCAGCCGCGCCGGATCGTGGCGGCCGACCTCCAGGTTGTCCGGGATTTCCAGCGCACGGTAGTCCACCACCTCATAGCCTTCGTTGCGGATGTAGTCCACCACCAGCTCGGTCAGCGGCTTCATGTATGGCGCCACCACGGCGATGCGGCGCGCGCCGATCACGCGCAGCGCATCCACCAGCGCACCGGCGCTGGTGATGACCGGCGCGTCGCCGCCATTCTCGATGGTGTGGGCCTTCAGGCGCTGCTCCGACTTGCGGTGATAGCCGTGGCCCATGGCCATGATGGCGACCAGGCAGGCGTAGCCGAGCACGTCGACGCGGGCGTCGCTGAGCTCCACCGCGCAGCGGTCGGATTCGGCATCCATGGCGGCCAGCTCTTCCTTGACCACCTTCTTCATGCGCATGCGGCTGGAGTGGAAGGTAAAGCGCTCCGGACGGAGCTGCTGGCGCGCCAGCAGCATGGCGGGAATCTCGGTTTCCATGGTCGTGTTCGAGCTGGGAACGATCTGGCCGATGCGAAAGACTTTTTGCATGAGGGTCCTCGGGTTGTACGGTTACAGCTTGAGCAGGCGTTGCGCGTTGCCGTGGCAGACCAGCGCGCGCGTGGTGTCGTCGAGCGGCGCGTCCTCGATGAACTTCGCCGCGACTTCGGTGGATTCGTAGGGATAGTCGACCGAGAACATCACGGCCTCCGCGCCGAGCTCGGCAATGGCACCGGCCAGCGCACCGTGCGAGCACACCCCCGAGGTGGTGATGACGATATTGGTGCCGATATATTCCGAAGGCGCGCGCGCCAGCCGGACCCCGTGCGAATAGACCGCAAAGCGGCTGTCGAAGCGCCAGCGCTGGTACGGCAGGCCCTCGCCCATATGGCCGAGGATGATCTTCAGGCGCGGGAAGCGGTCGAACACGCCGCCGAACAGCAGCCGCAGCGCATGCGATGCGGTCTCGACGCCCCAGCCCCACGCCGCGCCGGTCAGCTCGGGGTGGCCCGCCAGGACCTGCGGCTGAACCAGCGCATCGGTCGGGTGCAGGTACATGGGCACGTCCAGCGCCTGCATGCGTTCCCAGAAAGCATCGTATGCAGGGTCGTCGTAGTAGCGCCCGTGGGTATGGCCGTTCACCAGCGAGCCCTTGAAGCCAAGCTCGCGCACGGCGCGTTCCAGCTCGCGCGCGGCCTGCTCCGGGTCGTGCATGGGCAGCGCGGCAAAGCCGGCAAAGCGCGTGGGGTGGCGCGCGATCTGCGCGGCCAGGAAGTCATTGCTCTCGCGTGCCCGCGCCACGGCACGGCCGGAGTCGGACTCGCCCTGCACGCCCGGACCAGTCTGCGACAGCACCGTGATGTCGATGCCGGCGCGGTCCATCTCGGCGAGGCGGTCCTCGTCGAAATCGGCCAGGCGGCGGCCCAGTTCGGCAAAAACTGCTGGATCGATATGCTGCGTGAACGCCTTGGAATAGGCCTGGAAACCCGGCGTCATGAAATGCTCTTCGAGGGCGATCTTCTTCACTTTGGTCATGCTGGTGGGGCTCCTGATTGGTGAAATCGCTTCGCTGCGGGCGCGTCCCGCACGGCATGCGGCGTGCGCCGATGCAATTGCTCAGTACACTGATTAGTTTCGGATTCTAGTCAGCGAAATTCCAAAAGTCTAGAAGCGGCGCGGAGGGTTAACACCTATAACGATGGCCATACACCCTCAGTACACTGAGCCCAGATGCTCAGTATGCTGACGATATTAAAAGACCATTTAAATAGGCGATTTCGGGCATTCCGGCACATTGTGGACTGGCCCACATTTTGCTCAGCATACTGCGTTTCTCATCAGCATACTGACTGATGCACCGGAAGGATGCGGCGCTGCACTGCGCGAGGGACCGACAGGCCCTGGCCAGCGGCGCCGGCACCGCCGGGACGAGCAGACATATAGAGACAATAGCTACACCAAAGGACCCCCGCCATGACGATCAGCCTGACTCGCAGCGAGACACGCGCCCCCGCCTCCCGCATGACAGCCGAGGAGCGCAAGGTCATCCTTGCCTCTTCCTTCGGCGCCCTGATGGAGTGGTACGACTTCTACATCTACGCCGCACTGGCGGTGTACTTCGGCGCACTGTTCTTCCCCAAGGGCAATGAGACTGCCGCTTTCCTGGCCAGCCTGGCTACCTTCGGCGCAGGCTTCCTGATACGGCCGGTGGGCGCGCTGCTGTTCGGCCGCCTGGGCGACCTGATCGGGCGCAAGTACACCTTCCTGGTCACCATCCTGCTGATGGGTGTTGCCACCGTCGGCGTTGGCGTGCTGCCCACGTATGAGCAGATCGGCATCACCGCCACCGTGCTGCTGGTGTTGCTGCGGCTGCTGCAAGGCCTGGCGCTGGGCGGCGAGGTCGGCGGCGCGGTCACCTACGTGGCCGAGCACTCCCCCGTGCACAAGCGCGGGCTGTACACCAGTTCGCTGCAGACCACGGCAACGCTGGGCCTGCTGTCCTCGTTGCTGGTCGTCTACCTGCTCAAGACCTTCCTGACCGAGGCCGAATTCCGTGAGTGGGGCTGGCGCATTCCCTTTATCGTGTCGCTGGTGATGCTGGTGATCTCGGTCTACATCCGCGGCAAGCTGCATGAATCGCCGGTCTTTGCCCGGATGAAGGCCGCCAACACCACCTCCAGGGCGCCGATCCGCGAGAGTTTCACCAACTGGAAGAACCTCAGGTCCGTGCTGCTGCTGTTCGTGGTGGCGGCGGGCCTGGGCGCCATCTTCGGCACCGGCCACTTCTACTCGATGTTCTTCCTCAACAAGACGCTGCACGTGCCGCTCGAAACGGTCCACAAGCTGATCGGGATCGCGCTGGTGGTGGCCACGCCCTGCTACCTGCTGTTCGGCTGGCTGTCCGACCGCATCGGCCGCAAGTACATCATGATGGCCGCCTGCCTGCTGGCGGCGGTGTGCATCCAGCCGGTGTTCAAGGGCCTGACGCACTATGCCAATCCGGCACTCGAGCAATTCCAGCAGCAAGGCGCCGTGCAGGTGACGGCCGGCGACTGCAAGGCGCGCCTGTTCGGCGAGCCGGTATCCGCCTGCGACAAGATCCGCGGCTACCTGACCGACCTGGGCGTGGGCTACACCTTCGTGCCGGCCAGCAATCCGGCGCAGGCGGAAGTGCGCATCGCGGATCGCACGCTGCAGGGCTTTGACCGCGACGCCATCAAGGGCGCGCTGGTGGCGGCCGGCTGGCCGGAGCGCGCCGATCTCTCGAAGATCAACACGCCGATGGTATTCGTGCTGCTGCTGGTCCCGATCCTGTTCCTGGCCATGGTGTATGGGCCGATGGCGGCCTTCATGGTGGAACTGTTCCCGGCCCGGGTGCGCTACACCTCGCTGTCCCTGCCCTTCCACCTCGGCGCGGGCTGGGTCGGCGGCATGCTGTCCTTCGTGGTCACGGCCATGAACGTGGCCAGCGGCGACGTCTACTTCGGCCTGTGGTACCCGGTGATCATCGCCGGCCTGGCCTTCGTCATCGGCATGCTGTTCGTGCCGGAGACGCGCGGCCGCGACCTGGCCACCTGAGCGGCACTACGGGTGAAGCTGAAGGGCGGATCTCTCCGCCCTTTTTCCCGGCCAACTATTCAGCATACTGAGTTTATCCGCGCTACTGCGGCGCAGCGATGGCGCCGCGGTCTGCCGACGCAGCCATCGCAACCATTCGAATCTTTCGCGTAGACAACCTGGAGCCCCTGATGACCACCTTTCGCATCCTCCGCACCCTCGCTGCGTCCTCCGCCCTGCTGGGCCTGGCCGCCGCCACGCCCGCACTGGCCGACACCAATGGCGTGAAGATCGGCGTCATCACCGATATGTCCGGCTCCTATGCCGACCTCTCCGGCAAGGGCTCCGTGCTTGCCGCGCAGATGGCCGTGGAAGAGTTCGGCGGCAAGGCCCTCGGCAAACCGGTGACGGTGCTTTCCGCCGATCACCAGAACAAGGCCGATATCGCGTCGTCGCTGGCGCGCCGCTGGTTCGATACCGATGGCGTCGACATGGTGATCGACTTCCCCAACTCTTCGACCGCGCTGGCGGTGCAGGAGGTGGCGCGGCAGAAGCAGAAGATCGACATCGTCTCGACCGGTGGCGCCATGGCGCTGACCAACCAGAACTGCTCGCCCACCGGCTTTCACTGGGCCTGGGACACGTATTCGGTGTCTTACCCGCTGGTGCGCCGCATGATCGAACAGGGCCGCAACAGCTGGTACTACATCACCGTGGACTACGCCTTCGGCCAGTCGCTGGAAGCAGATTTCCGCAAGGCCGTGGACGCCGGCGGCGGCAAGAACGTGGGCGCTACCCGGCATCCGCTCAACGCCAGCGATTTCAGCAGCCCGGTGGTGGCCGCCTCGGCTTCCAAGGCCAAGGTGGTGGTGCTGGCCAACGCCGGCAACGACATGATCAACGGCGTCAAGGCAGCCGGCGAATTCGGCCTGATCAAGGCCGGCCAGACCGTGATCACGCCCTCCACCTTCATCACCGATCTCAAGAGCCTGGGCCTGAACGCCGCGCAGGGGCTGACCTATGTCGACCCGTTCAAGCTCGACCTGGATGGCAAGTCGAAGGACTTCGTCGAGCGCTACTACAAGCGCCACAAGGCCTATCCCACGCATGGCCAGATCGGCGTCTACTCCGGCGTGCTGCATTACCTGAAGGCGGTGGAGGCAGCGAAGACCGTGGAAGGCCCGGCCGTGGCGGAGAAGATGCGCGCGCTGCCCGTCAACGATGCCTTCGTGCGCAACGGCAAGGTGCGTGTCGACGGCCGCATGGTGCATGACATGTACCTGGCCCAGGCCAAGACCCCGGCCGAGTCCAAGGGCCCGTGGGACCTGGTCAGGTATATCGGCACGATCCCCGGCGACGAGGCCTTCCGACCGCTGTCGGCCAGCGAATGCCCCCTGGTAAAGAAGTGAGCGCGCCATGCCTGACACCGATGTAATCCTGCAGACGCAGGGACTGACCAAGGCGTTCAAGGGCTTTACCGCAGTCAGCGATGTCAGCCTGTCCGTGCGGCGGGGCTCGATCCACGCGCTGATCGGGCCCAACGGCGCCGGCAAGACCACCTGCTTCAACCTGCTGACGAAGTTCCATGCCCCCTCGTCCGGCTCGATCCATTTCAACGGCACGGACATCACCGCGCTGCGCCCGGCCCAGATCGCCCGCATGGGGGTGATCCGGTCGTTCCAGATCTCGGCGGTATTTCCGCAACTGACGGTGCTGGAGAACGTGCGCATCGCGCTGCAGCGCCGGCTCGGGACGTCCTGGCATTTCTGGCGCGGCAAGCGCTCCCTGTCGCGGCTGGACGGCCGCGCCATGGAACTGCTAGATGCGGTCGGCCTGGCAGGCTTCGCGGACCTGGGCACGGCGGAGCTGGCCTACGGGCGCAAGCGCGCGCTGGAGCTTGCCACCACGCTGGCGACCGATCCGGAGCTGATGCTGCTGGACGAACCGACGCAAGGCATGGGCCATGAAGACGTGGAGACCGTCACCGCCCTGATCAAGCGCGTTTCGGCAGGGCGGACGGTGCTGATGGTGGAGCACAACATGAGCGTGGTGTCGTCCATCGTGGACCGCATCACCGTGCTGCAGCGCGGCGCGGTGCTGGCAGAAGGCACCTATGACGAGATCTCACGCAATCCGCAGGTAAGGGAAGCCTATATGGGAACCACCGACGAACCCGAAGACCGCCATGCAGCCGCGGCGGCCCTGAGCGCGGAGGCATCATGACCAGGACGGCCTCCCCTGCCCTCGAACTGCGCGGCCTGCACGCCTGGTACGGTGAATCGCACATCCTTCACGGCGTGGACCTGACCGTCAACCCGGGCGAGGTGGTGACGCTGCTCGGCCGCAACGGCGCCGGGCGCACCACCACGCTGCGCGCCATCATGGGCCTGGTCGGCATGCGCAAGGGTTCGGTGTGCGTGCACGGCCAGGAAACGATCGGCATGAAGACGCACCGCATCGCGCCGCTGGGGCTGAGCTACTGCCCGGAAGAGCGCGCCATCTTCGCCAGCCTGTCCTGCGAGGAGAACCTGCTGCTGCCGCCGCAATTCGCCTGCACCCCGGGCGCAGTCGGACTGCGCGAGCCGATGACGCTGGGCGAGATCTACGAGATGTTCCCCAATCTGCATGAGCGGCGCAAGAGCCAGGGCACGCGCATGTCGGGCGGGGAGCAGCAGATGCTGGCGGTAGCCCGCATCCTGCGCACCGGTGCCAGCGTGCTGCTGCTCGACGAGATCTCGGAAGGCCTGGCGCCCGTGATCGTGCAGAAGCTGGCGAAGATGATCGCCATGCTGCGCAGCCGCGGCTACACCATCGTCATGGTGGAGCAGAACTTCCGCTTTGCCGCGCCACTGGCGGACCGCTTCTTCGTGATGGAGCACGGCCGCATCGTCGAGGCGTTCGGCGCCGATGAGCTCGAACGAAAGATGCCCACGCTCAGCGCCTTGCTGGGCGTTTAAGGAGATTTGCATGGAATTGTTTGGAGTGCCCCTGCCCGCGCTGCTGAGCCAGTTGCTGCTGGGGCTTGTCAACGGCTCGTTCTACGCGATCCTGAGCCTGGGGCTAGCGGTGATCTTCGGCCTGCTCAACGTGATCAACTTTGCGCACGGCGCGCTGTTCATGCTCGGCGCGGTGCTGGCCTGGATGGGCCTGAACTACCTCGGGCTGAACTACTGGCTGATGTTGGTGCTGGCACCGGTGGTGGCCGGCGCGCTCGGCGTGGTGCTTGAGCGCACCATGCTGCGCCACCTCTACCGCTTCGACCACCTGTACGGGCTGCTGCTGACGCTGGGCATCTGCCTGCTGATCGAAGGCGCGCTGCGCTCGGTCTACGGCGTCTCCGGCCTGCCCTACCCCACGCCCGAAGCCTTGTCTGGCGTGAGCCACCTGGGCTTCATGGTGCTGCCCAACTACCGCGCATGGGTGGTGCTGGCGTCGCTGGCGGTGTGCTTTGCCACGTGGTTCATGATCGAGAAGACCCGGCTGGGCGCCTACCTGCGCGCCGGCACCGAGAATCCGCGCATGGTCGAGGCGTTCGGCGTCAACGTGCCGCTGCTGGTGACGCTGACCTACGCTTTCGGCGTGGGCCTGGCCGCGCTGGCGGGCGTGCTGGCCGCGCCGGTGATGCAGGTCTCGCCGCTGATGGGCCAGAACCTGATCATCACGGTCTTCGCCGTGGTGGTGATCGGCGGCATGGGTTCGATCCTGGGCTCGATCTTCACCGGACTTGGGCTGGGTGTCTTCGAGGGCATCACCAAGGTCTACTACCCCGAAGCCTCCGCGACGGTGGTCTTCGTCGCCATGGTGTGCGTGTTGCTGGTGCGCCCCGCCGGGCTCTTTGGAAAGGAAAAATGATGGCAAGCGGAAAGCGTGCAACCTTCGCCTACGGACTGCTGCTGGCGGTCCTGCTACTCGCGCCCTGGCTGGGCGCCTACCCGGTGCTGGTGATGAAGCTGCTGTGCTTCGCGCTCTTTGCCTGCGCCTTCAACCTGCTGCTGGGCTACACCGGGCTAGTGTCGTTCGGCCATGCGGCCTTCTTCGGCGGCGCCGCCTATGCCTGCGGCTATGCGATGAAGTCCCTGCAGCTGACGCCGGAGCTGGGCCTGCTGGCCGGCACCGCGTTCGGGGCCCTGCTCGGCCTGGTGTTTGGTGCACTGGCGATACGCAGGCAGGGTATCTACTTCGCCATGATCACGCTGGCGCTGGCGCAGATGTTCTACTTCTTCTGCCTGCAGACGCCCGCGACCGGTGGCGAAGACGGCCTCCAGGCGGTGCCGCGGGGCGACCTGTTCGGCGTGCTGCCGCTGGCGTCGGACCACACCATGTACTACGTCGTGCTGCTGATCACCGCCGCGGCCTTCCTCGGCATCATGCGCATCGTCAACTCGCCGTTCGGGCAGATCCTGCGCGCGATCAAGGAGAACGAGCCGCGTGCCATCTCGCTGGGCTATGACGCGGACCGCTTCAAGCTGCTGGCGTTCGTGCTGTCGTCGGCACTGGCCGGGCTGGCGGGCGCGCTCAAGACCCTGGTGCTGGGCTTTGCCACGCTCACCGACGTGCACTGGATGATGTCGGGCACGGTCATCCTGATGACGCTGGTCGGCGGCATGGGCACGTTGTCGGGCCCGCTGGTCGGCGCGCTGGTGATCGTGGCGCTGGAAAATAAGCTGGGCGACGCCGGCAACGCGCTCGCGGCCATGACCGGCATCGGCTGGTTCGAAGCGCTGGGCGAATCGGTCAGCATGGTGACAGGGCTGATCTTCGTGGTGTGCGTGCTGACGTTCCGCCGCGGCATCATGGGCGAGATCCTGGCTCGCTGGCAGGCCCGCCCGTCGCTGCAGGCCGGCGCGCCCGCGGTGGGGCCAGCCAGATCCGGCGCGGCCAACCCCGGCCAGGGTTAACCAGAATACTGCGAGCGAAAAACATCAGTACACTGATCTTATATATTCAGCATACTGACAAATACAATTCACGGAGATCGCCATGGCATGGATTGAAATCGACGCCGCGCACGGCCTGCAGAACGACGAGGTCATGCCGCTCACGCTGGGGGACCGCCAGCTCGCCGTCTATCGCAGCGACGACCAGTACTTCGTCACCGACAACGTCTGCACGCACCAGTACGCGCTGCTGTCCGACGGCTACCTGGAAGACGGCTGCATCGAGTGCCCGCTGCACCAGGCCCGCTTCGACATCCGCTCCGGCAAGGCCATGTGCGCGCCTGCCACCAGCGACATCCGCACCTACCCGGTCAAGTTCGAAGACAGCCGGGTGTGGGTCGAGCTTTGAAGGAGCCGAGCATGCCACAAGACACGCCCATCCTGATTGTCGGCGCCGGCCAGGCTGGCGCGATGGCCGCTGCCGAACTGCGCAGGCTCGGCCATCGTGGCCGCATCGTCATGGCCGGCGGCGAGCGCCATGCACCGTACGAACGCCCGCCCCTGTCCAAGTCCTTGCTCGCCGACGCCGCACAGGACGGCAAGATCGGCGTGCACCCCGCCGGCTTCTATGCCGGGCAGGACATCGAGCTACGGCTTGGCACCACGGTCACCGCGCTGGACCCCGCGCACAGCGTGGCGCACTGCGCAGATGGCGAGGCCATTCGCTACGCCGCCTGCCTGCTCGCCACCGGCGGCAATGCGCGCGTCCTGCCCGCGCTGCCGCCAGGCACGCCCCATGTGCACTACCTGCGCACACTCGACGACGCCGCCCGCCTGCGCGATGCCATGCAGCGTGCGCGCGAGGTGATCGTGATCGGCGGCGGTTTCCTTGGCCTGGAAACGGCTTCGACCGCGGCCGGCATCGGCCTCCGGGTCACGCTGATCGAAAGCGCCGACCGGCTGCTCGGCCGCGCACTGCCGCCCGAGCTTGGCAGCTGGCTGGCGCAGCGCGTGCTAGCGCAAGGCGTTGAACTGCGGCTCGGCTGCGGCATCGCGGCCCTGGTGTCGCAGGCCGATGGCGTGCAGGTCCGGCTGGCGGATGGCGCGGCGTTGCAGGCGCCGCTGGTGGTGGTCGCGATCGGGCTGACGCCCGAGGTGGCGCTCGGCGCCGCCGCCGGCCTGGCGCTGGATCCCGCCAACGGCGGCATCCAGGTCGACCAGCAGGGCCGCACCAGCGCGGCCGGCATCTATGCCGCGGGCGACTGCTGCAGCCAGTACCAGCCCCTGTTCGGCGCCCACATGCGGCTGGAATCCTGGCAAAGCGCCAACGAGCAGGCGCGCATCGCCGCCGCGGCCATGCTGGGCGTGCAGGCCGAACCCGCGGCGATGCCGTGGTTCTGGACCGACCAGTTCGGCTGCAACGTGCAGATGCTCGGCGCGGCCACTCCCGATACCCGCTACGCCTGGCGCGGCATCGCCGCCAGCGACGCGCCCTCCCCCAGGTTCATGCTGCTCGGCACCCGGCACGGCCGGCTCAGCCACGCCATTGCCATCAATGCCGGCGGCGACTTGCGGCCGTTGCGCGCGCTCTTCGGCCATGCCGTCGAAGACCTGCTACCACGGCTGTGCGATGACGCCTTGCCGCTGCGACAGCTGGTGCGCGACCTCCCGACGGCAGCGGCCAGCCCCACTACACTCTGAGGACTCCCACATGTACCAGACACAAGCGGTGATCCAGCACACGCTGGGCAAGAAAGACGCCGGCCTGGCCGACTGCCGTTGGCCCGAAGACAGCCTGCACTACATTCCGGACTGGGTCTACACCAGCAAGGAGGTGCATGACCTCGAGCTGCAGAAGATCTTTCGCGGACGCTCCTGGAACTACGTCGCGCTCGAAGCGGAGATCCCCAACGCCGGCGACTACAAGCGCTCCTATGTCGGCGCGACGCCGGTGGTGGTGTCGCGCGCCGAAGACGGCTCGGTCAACGTCTTCGAGAATCGCTGCGCGCACCGCGGCGCCGAGTTCTGCCGCCACAGCCAGGGCAATGCGAAGGAATTCGTCTGCCCCTATCACCAATGGTCCTACGACCTCAAGGGCAACCTGCAGGGCGTTCCGTTCAAGCGCGGCGTCAATCGTGCGGGCGGCATGCCCAGGGACTTCCGCAACGAGGACCACGGCCTGGTCAAGCTGAACGTGGCCACGCGCAACGGCGTGGTCTTCGCCTCGTACGCGGCGGACATGGAAAGCCTGGAAGACTATCTGACGCCGGAGATCCTCAAGGACTTCGACATCGTCTTCAACGGCAAGCCGCTCAAGGTGCTCGGGTATTACAAGAACGAACTCCCGTGCAACTGGAAGATGTACCACGAGAACCTCAAGGACCCGTACCACGCCACGCTGCTGCACTCCTTCCTGGTGGTGTTCGGGCTGCTGGTGGCGGGCAATGAAAGTGCCATGATCGCCGATCCGGTGCACGGGCGGCACGGCACCATGGCGTCGGCGAAAAAGGAAGACAAGTACGCGGCCGTCAGCGACGAGAACAAGAAGGAGATGCGCTCATACCATGAGGGCATGCGCCTGGAAGACGAACGCTTCCTGGAGTATGTGAAAGAGTTCGATTCGCCGTGGTCGGTGACGATGCAGACGATCTGGCCGAACCTGATCGTGCAGCGCGAAATGAACACCCTCGGCGTGCGCCAGATCGTGCCCAACGGCCCCGACAGCATGCTGATGCTGTGGACCATGTTCGGCTACGAGGACGATACCGAGGAGATGACGCAGCACCGCCTGCGCCAGGGCAACCTGATGGGCCCCGCAGGCTTCCTGGGGTTGGAGGACAACGAGGCGATGAAGTTCGTGCAGGAAGGCGTGCGCCGCTCCAGCAGCGACCTCAATGTGCTCAAGCTGGATCCGGACCAGGTCGGCACCTCCAACTCCCTGATCTCCGAATCCGCCATCCGTGCGATGTACCAGTACTACCGCGGCGTGATGGGGTTCTGAACGGCGGCTAACGGGATTCCCAGAATATGAAACCGATGAACTATTCCCTCTATTGCGAGAGCGCCCTCGGCACCGCGCGCGCCATTGAACTGCGGCTGGAGATCGAGGCCTTCCACGCGGAATACTGCGCGGTGCTCGACGCCGGCCTGGTCGAGCAATGGCCCCGCTTCTTCACCGAGGACGCGCTCTACCGGATCACCGCGCGCGAGAATGCCGAGCGCAACCTGCCGGTGGGGCTGGTCTACGCCGAAGGCGTGGGCATGATGCGCGACCGCGCCGCTGCGATTGCCAATACGCAGATGTTCGCGCCGCGCTACAACCTGCACCTGGTGACCAACACGCGCGTCAGCGACGAAACCGCGGACGGCGATATCCTGGCACAGGCCAACTACATGCTGCTGCAAACGCTGGTGGAGGGCCCCACCACGATCCACCTGGCGGGGACCTACTACGACCGGTTCCGCCGCCAGGGTGGCAGGCTGCTGCTGCGCGAGCGGCAGGTCGTCTACGACACCACCATCATCGCCAACGACCTGGTCTACCCGGTCTGATGCGCCTGCGCACGGCGGGCCTTGCGCCCGCCGTCGGGCTTACATGCTGCGCAGCACGGTGCGGCTGTACTGGTTGTTGGCTTCCACCAGCGTCGCCAGCAGGTCCATGAACACTTCGCGCTGAGCGGGCTTCAGCGGCGCCAGCATGCGCTCCTGCGCACGCGCCATGTCGGCACGCAGCGCCGTGACCACGCTCTTGCCTTCCCGCGTCAGGTAGACATGGCGGGTGCGCCGGTCGGCGGGGTTGTCGCGGCGCTCTACCAGCCCGCGCTCTTCGAGCCGGCGCACGACATCGGCGGTCGTGGTCCGGTCCAGGCCGACCTCCTGCCCGAGCGAGGTCTGGTCCAGCCCCGGCAGCACCGACAGCACCGTCAGGATGGCATATTGCACGGGCGTGATGTTCGGCGACTTGCACTCCTCGAAGAACATCGCGACGTGGATCTGGTGCAAGCGCCGCACCAGGAACCCCGGACGTGCCCAGAGCAACTCCTTTGCCGGATCGGCTTCCGGCACGGCATCCGCCGCCTCACTACTGCCGCTCGTTGCGTTGCGTTTCGCTCTCGCAGACATCGCTCTCACCATTTTGTATGCACACTGACAGTATATATGAGGCAGACGAGAGCGAGCCGCCTTGCGGCGCAAGGATCAGCGTGCACCGGCGGCGCTGAGAATCTGCTCGATCCGGGTATAGCCGCGCTGGCGCGCATGCTGCAGCGGCGTGACGCCGTCGCCGTCGGCCAGGTTCACGTCGGCGCCCGCCTTGACCAGCAGGCGCACGATCTCGGTATGGGCCTGCCCGCCGTTGCCGAGGATGATGGCCTCGAGCAAGGCCGTCCACTTGGGCTTGTTGACGTGGTTCACGGCCACGCCGGCAGCGATCAGCGTGCGCACGGTCTCGACATGGCCGCGCTCGGCGGCGGGAATCAGCGCGGTGCCGCCGTAGCGGTTGGTGCTGCGCAGGTCCGCGCCATGGGCCAGCGTCAGGCGCAGGATCTCGTTGTAGCCGCGCGCGCCGGCGTACAGGTAGGGGCTGTCGTGGATGGCGTCTTTCGCATTCACGTCGGCACCGGCATCGATCAGGACCCTGGCCGCCTGCACGCGATTGTGGTGCGTGGCCAGCAGCAGCGCCGTACGTCCCTGCGCATCGCGGTCATCGATGCTGGCGCCCTGGCCAAGCAATGCGGTGACCTGCGCGGCGTTGCCGCTGGCCGCGGCCTCGCGCAGCTGTTGTTCGGGCGGGCCGCCGGCGGCGGCTAAGGTGGGTGTCAGCATGGCAATGACCAGGGCAAGGCAGATGGACAGGCGCGCCGCCAGCATGTTCTTTCCTCCGTGCGGATGCGTCAGGTGCAAGGGGTATCAGGCTATCGATGCGGTCGGGTGCATTCTGTCATGCCGGCCACGCCGCGCGAAGTGATGGATTCGAATGCGCGCCAGTGCCATCGCCAATAGCCGGTACTGCACGCGCACGGCCCAAATACGCCCTATAACAACCCACGCCACCATGCCGGCGCGCGCTGGCCTATATTCCCGAGGCCCGAACCATCGTCCGCCTGCACGGGCCAGGCCTCACTGGAGACAACGCGTGTCCACGACAGAAGCCTATCTGCTTGATTCCATCCGCCTCGCCATGGAGAACGTGCGCGAACGCAATACCTGGCCCTTTGGCGCCGTGGTCGTCAGGGACGGCAAGGTGCTGGCCCGCGCGGTAAACGAGGTGGAGGCCAACTGCGACCCGAGCGCGCACGCCGAAATGCAGGCGGTGCGCGCCGCCAGCCGGGCGCTGGGCAAGCCGGACCTGAGCGGCTGCACGGTGTACGCCAGCGGCTACCCCTGTCCGATGTGCCTGTCGGCGATGTACCTGGCCGGCGTGAAGGCGGTCTACTACGCCTACTCCAATGAAGACGGCGAACCCTACGACCTGTCCGCGGAGCGCGGCTATATCGAACTGGCCCGGCCGCTGGAGCAACGGGAGATGACGCTGGCCTATGTGCCGGCGCGCGACGAGGGCATCGACCTGTACGAGGCGTGGCGCGAGCAGCAGGGCCAATAGACGCCACCATGCGGCGCAAGCGGTGCAGCCGGTGCAAAGGGCGGGAGGCTGCCGCCCCGATTGCACAGCATCGGCATGGCCATCACATTGTCATCGTGACAGGTTAATAGTGAATCACGATGCCGGCGGTGCTACGCCCGGTCACATGTAACGTTGAGCCGTTGCACGGAACCGCGTGCTGCCGGCCTCGTCAAACAAATTAGTCGCCAGAGACAGGATGCGGCGCCGCAGCATTCCACCGCGGCGCAGCACATGCACGCGGCATGTGCTGCATCGTCTCCAGGACTTTTTGACCTCTTCCCGCGCCCGCGTCGGCGCCGCTGCGCCGCGCAGACTCCCAGCAAACGCCCCCCTCTAGCCAAGGAGACGAACGTGCTGAGCCCGCATGAACTTGCCACACTACTATTGTTGAGCGATGGTCCGGATTCCCTCGATTCCAGCGATTCCCGCCAGATCGATCCCATCGACCTGAAGGCACTGGTCGAAAAGCAACTCGTACAACTTGACATCCTGCACGGCAGCCGGCAGGAGCCGCGCATCACCAGCCACGGCTACTCGATGCTCAAGGCGATGAGACGCTGACGCCCCCAAAGCCAGCCCGGCAGCACCACGCGCCGCAAGGCGCACCCGGAACACCACGGAGCCCACGATGACGGAGCGCCCAGCAGTTGGCGCCGACGGCACGGCAGACACTGACGCGGCGCGCCGCCGATTCCTGCATGAGCTGGGCGGCCTGCTTGCCGCGGCCGGCATCGCGCCCGGCGCGGCAGCGGCAGCAGCCCCCCCCGCCGCCTGCCTGCTGACGCCCGCCGCCACCGAAGGCCCCTTCTATCTTGACGACGCCCAGGTACGCGCCGACATCCGCGACGACCGGCCCGGACAACCCTTGCGCCTGCGCATCCGGGTAGTGGATGCCGGGCGCGGCTGCACGCCAGTGCCGGGGGCGCTGGTCAGCATCTGGCATTGCGATGCTGACGGCAGCTACAGCGGCGAAGGCCGCGGCAACCGCCAGGCGCGGTTCCTGCGCGGCGTCCAGCCCACCAGCCAGGACGGCGTGGCAACGTTCATGTCGATCTATCCCGGCTGGTACGCGCCGCGCGCCATCCATATCCATTTCAAGGTGCTGCTCGGGCAGTCGGAAGCTCTGACCAGCCAGCTGTACTTCAGCGATACCCTAAACCGCGAGGTGCTGAGCAGCCACCCGGCCTACCGCGCGCACGGCGTGCCGTCGCGCGCCACCGCGCAGGACCCGATCGCGGGATCCCACCCGAACCAGATGCGCGTGCGCCAGGCCGCTGATGCAGCAGGGCTGCTGGAGGCCGAGTTCACGGTCGGCATCGCCCGCCCCTGAGCCGCCCGGGCCCGTATCCGCGGCATCGGCGGTTCCGCCTAAAACGTGCGCGGGCGCAAAGACCAGCGCCATGGTGTGCTGGCCGTTGCTGCTCTACGTCTTCCCCGGCATCGGCCTCTGGCAGCCCACGGTGCTGTACCGCTGAGCGCGGCGGCACCCGTTTCCTATACTGCTTGGCGATGCCAACCGAAACCGCCCTCGCCAGCCTTCCCGTCGACACCGCATTCCGCACCGACATTCCCGGGCGGCTGGACCGCCTGCCATGGTCGCGCTGGCACTGGCGCGTGGCGATTGCGCTGGGTGTTGCCTGGGTGCTCGATGGCCTGGAAGTCACGCTGGTGGGCTCGGTCGGCGCCGTGCTGGAGCGCCCCGATACGCTGGGCCTGACCGCGACGCAGGTGGGCTGGTCGGGGTCGCTGTATATCGCCGGCGCGGTGCTCGGGGCGCTGGTGTTCGGGCGCATGGCCGACCGCCTCGGGCGCAAGCGGCTGTTCCTGGCCACGCTCGCGGTCTACATGGTGGCGACGCTGGCCACCGCGTTCTCACCCGGCTTTGCCTTCTTTGCGGCCTGCCGCTTCTTCACCGGCCTTGGCATCGGCGGCGAATACGCGGCCATCAACTCCGCCATCGACGAACTGATCCCCGCGCGCGTGCGCGGGCGCGTCAACCTGGCCATCAACGGCAGCTTCTGGCTGGGCGCGGCGCTCGGCGCGGGGCTGAGCCTGGTGCTGCTCGATGCGCGCGTGTTCGGCCCGGTCTGGGGCTGGCGCGTCTGCTTCGCGCTGGGCGCGGTGCTGGCCGTGGCAATCGTGCTGGTGCGCAGGCATGTGCCGGAGAGCCCGCGCTGGCTTGCCACTCACGGCCGCCTGGAAGAGGCCGAGCGCGTGATCGCCGCGATCGAGGCCGAGGTGCGCGCCCGCCACGGCCCGCTGCCGCCGGTGGCACCCGATTGCGTGGCGATGACCATGCGCCGGCGCGCCGCGCCGGGCGTGGGCGAAGTCATGCGCCTGCTGTTGCGGCGCTTCCGCCGCCGCAGCGTGATCACGCTAGCGCTGATGGTGGCGCAAGCCTTCTTCTACAACGCGATCTTCTTCACCTATGCGCTGGTGCTGACGCGCTTCTATGCCGTGCCGGAAGCGCGCGTGGCGCTGTATATCTTTCCCTTTGCGCTGGGTAACGCCCTGGGACCGCTGCTGCTTGGCCCGCTGTTCGACCACATCGGGCGCCGGCGCATGATTGGCGCCACCTACGTGCTGTCCGGCATCGGCCTGGCGCTGACCGGCTGGGCCTTCGTTGCAGGCTGGCTCGATGCGCGCGCCCAGGCGCTGTGCTGGTCAGCGGTGTTCTTCCTGGCCTCGGCCGCGGCCAGTTCCGCCTACCTGACCGCCAGCGAAGTATTCCCGCTGGAAATGCGCGCGCTGGCGATCTCGGTCTTCTATGCCGTGGGCACCGGCACCGGCGGCTTTATCGCGCCGGTGCTGCTGGGCGCGCTGATTGAAAGCGGCAGCCGCGAAGCCGTGGCGGCAGGCTACGGCTTCGGCGCGGTGCTGGTGATCGTTGCCGGGCTGCTGGCGTTGCGCTTCGGCATCGACGCCGAACGCCGGCCGCTGGAGCACATCGCGCCGCCGCTCGCTGCCGACGATTAGCCGCGTCACCGCAGCGCTGGTCAACTGCCATCGCTGCCGGACTCAACGCCTACACCGGCGTCAAAACCCCGTCAATGTGTGCTGCATTCGTCGTTCATCGCATGCCATGTTACCGCCGTGTTAAGCAGTGCTACAGCCTCCCCTTACACATTTTTACAGCAAGGGACGGGGCAACTGACTAGCCTTTAACTCACACACGGCGGCCTGAGTGCATGAATCTTTGCGTCAGCGGGCTGCCACTTCGTGGTCATTGACTGGCCATTGTTCAACTCTGCCCGGATGAAGCCGGGCTAATCCACGGGCTGCTTGTCGGCCCAATTGCAAGGTGCGCCGATACGGCCTGGCCACATCGCGCGTGCTGCAGACAACAAACTGAATTGGGGACATGCAAGCCGGGCACCGCGCGACAGCCCTTGCGCGACGCTACCTGCTTGCCTGGAATTTCGCTCATCCGACCTGCACCCTGTGCATGCCGGCTGGGACGCTTTTTTGACTTTGCTTGCCGGAGAACAACACCATGGCCGACCAGCGCAATAATCCGCCACCCAGACAACACCCGCTGACACCGGCACCGCTGCGCCAGCCCCACGGCGACGGCCTGGTGCAACGCCCGCAGCCCGTTCCGGTGCCGCTGTGGCACATCGTGCCGCGCATGGCGGGCTACGGCGTGGTGCTGTTCATCATCTGGGCCGTACTGACAATCATGTTTCCAAATGTGTTTACGCGCTCGTCGGAGCGGGCCGTGGTGAACAGCCCGGTCAGCCTGGTGACGTCTCCCGTGGAAGGCATCGTGATGAAGCAGATGGTGGCCGCGGACCAGCCGTTCTCGGCCAACCAGGCGCTGATGATCGTGCAGAACCCGAACATCGACCGTTCGCTGCTGGTCGACCTGACCGGCAAGAAGCTCGACAACCAGCAGCGCTATGACTCTGCCAAGGCGCGGCTGGAAAGCAACCGCCGGCTGATGGCCGCCACCGAGCAGGACCTGCAGCGCTACAACAGCGCTGCGCAACGCGAGCACGGGGCGCGCGTACGCGCGCTGGAGGCGCGCCTGGCATCGGCCAAGGCACAGGAAGACCAGCAGCAGGAAGTGGTCAACCGCAACCAGAGCATGCAGTGGGCCGGCGCGGTCAGCGAGGCCTACACCAATGCCTCGCGCTACCAGCTGTCGATGCTCTCCAATGCCAAAGCTGCGGCCAAGGCCGAGCTGGATAACGCCGTCGGCGTGAGCGAGGCCGCGCGCAACAAGGTCTATGCCTCGTCCACCGACGGCCCCAGTGCCACGCTGGCCCAGCGGCGCCAGGTACTGAGCGCGGAATCGGCACAGCTGACGGCAGAGCTGGAACAACTGGAGGCCTATGGCAAGTCGGTCGACGAGATGATCGCCACGGAACAGGAACGCCTCGACCGGCTCTCGAACCTGGAGATCCGCTCGACCGAACCCGGCACCATCGAAGACCTGATCGCGCAGCCTGGCATGCGCGTGGCCGCCGGCGCCACCCTGGCGCGCGCCAGCAACTGCGCGCAGACGCGCGTGGTGGCGGTGTTCCCGCGCAGCCTCAGCGACAACCTGCTGCCCGGCGCACGGCTGAACGTGCATGTCGACGGCGTGCCCACGGCGTTGCCGGCATCGGTGGCAGAGGTGCTGCCGCGCGCGCCGGACGGCGACCAGGCGCGTTACTTCGTGCCATTCCCGCCGATCGAGAAGAACGAGATCTATGTGATCGCCAAGCTCGACCGCCCGCTGGACAACGTGCCGGGCAAGGCTGCTGCCTCAGGGACAGCAACACGGGCAGCGGCAGGGGCAGCGGCAGGGCCAAGCCAATCCGGCCATTGCGGCATGGGCCGCTGGGCGCGCGTGACGCTGAACCAGAGCTGGCTGGGCCAGCTGCGGGCATCGCTGATATAACCGCCGACGCAGGCAAAGGAGACCCGGATGCGACTGCCGATCCCGACCGCACGCCTGCCCCGCCTGGTTGCCGGCGCGCTGCTTCCCGCCATGCTCGCGCTGGCGCCATGCGCGGCGCGCGCTGCCGAGCCTGCCCAGCAGACACTGCTGGCCGACGGCTGCAAGACGCTGGCCGAGCGCGTCAGCCGTGAAAGCGGCAACGGCCCCGTCTTCCTCGCCAGCTATGAACCCGCGCCGGGCGGCGAGCCGCTGGCCCCGGCGCTGCGCAATGCCGCCTTCGTCTACGACAACGCGCTGGCCGGCATCGCGCTGGTGGCCTGCAAGCGCCCCGCCGAAGCGCGCCGCATT
Organism: Cupriavidus sp. GW823-FHT06D04; assembly: GCF_058795055.1. Taxonomy (NCBI): domain Bacteria; kingdom Pseudomonadati; phylum Pseudomonadota; class Betaproteobacteria; order Burkholderiales; family Burkholderiaceae; genus Cupriavidus; species Cupriavidus sp. GW823-FHT06D04. Next base: position 104,983 of record NZ_JBXAHL010000020.1, read on the forward strand.
GCCGACGCCGTGCTGCAGGCGACCCGCCAGGACCGCCACTTCCGCGATGCGCGCCTGCGCAACGCCTACCGCGCCGGCCCGCTGCCGGCTGGCCCGGTGCCGCTGCCAGGCTGGTGGGACGAACCCAGCAAGCGCTGGTTTGAAGATGCCTACCAGGCCGGCACCGCCACCGGCAACGTGGCCTGGGCCGCGCTGCTGCTGCTGGCCGTGCATGACGCCACGCGCGATCCACGCTACCTGGATGGCGCCGCCGCGCTGATGGGCTGGGTGCATGCCACCGTGCCCGACACGGGCGCGCCCGCCGGCTATATCGGCGGCTTCTTCGGCCATGAGCCGAAGCAGACCCGCCAGGGGTGGAAATCGACCGAGCACAACGTCGATACCTATGCCGCCTTCAGTTGGCTCGCCAGCCAGCGCAACGATCCGCGCTGGCGCGATGGCGCGGCGCGCTCGCGCGGCTTTGTCGGCGCCATGTGGCAGGCGCGCGAGGGCCGCTTCATCATCGGCACGCGCGACGATGGGCGCGCGCCAAACTCCGGCCCGTCCGCGCTGGATGCGGTGCTGTGGCCGCTGATCGCGATCCCGGACCCGCCGCAGGACTGGCGCCGCAACCTGGCGTGGGTGGAGGCCAAGCACCGCGCCGGCGCAGGCTACGGCTTCAAGGGCGGCCCCGACGGCATCTGGACCGAAGGCACCGGGCAGGCCGCGCTGGTGCTGCAGGCCGCCGGGCAGGCGCAACAGGCGCAGCCACTGTGGCAGCTGCTGCTGTCGCAGCGGGCGCCGTCCGGGATGCTCTACGCCACGCCCGAGGCACGCATCAGCACCGGGCTGTCGATCGGGCCCACCTCGACCACGGAGGACTTCCACTACTTCCACCTGCCCCACCTGGGCGCCACCGCATGGGCCGTGCTGGCCGCGGCGCGCTGGAACCCCTTCCGTCCGGGCGGATGCCTGGAACCATCCTGCCCGCCGCCGGCCATTGCGGCCGCGCCGGCCAATGCAAGCACCAACACCACCAAGGACTGACGATGTTCGCCCTCTTCCTGGAAAACCAGACGCTGCTGGTCATCAACGGCGGCGTGCTGCTGGCGATGGTGCTGCTCTCGATACTGTGCCGGCATGACCGGCCGGCGGACCGCGTGCTGTTCGGCGGCGTCGCCGCCTTGCTGCTGGCGGTGTACCTGACCTGGCGCATCCGCGAAACACTGCCGGACTGGCAGATGACCTTCGCCAGCGTGTGGGCCCATGTGTTCTTTACCTTCGAATGCATGACGCTGGCCTATACGCTGCTGTCGATCGTGGTGCTGGCGCGCACCAGCAACCACACCCCAGACGCCGACGCGGGCGAGGCCGCCTTGCGCCGCGCCAAGCAGGTGCCGCCGGTGGACATCTTCATTGCCACCTACAACGAAGGCCTGGACATCCTGGAGAAGACCATTGTCTCGGCGCTGGCGATCGACTACCCGGACTTCCGCGTCTGGGTGCTGGACGACACCCGCCGCGACTGGCTGCGCGAGTTCTGCGAACGCGTCGGCGCGCACTACGTGACGCGCCCGGACAATGCCCACGCCAAGGCCGGCAATCTCAACAACGGCCTGCGCCACAGCGCCGCGGCCGGCGGCGCGCCCTACATCCTGGTGCTGGACGCCGACTTCGCGCCGCATCGCAATATCCTGCTGCGAACCGTGGGCCTGTTCAGCGATGCGCGCGTGGGCGTAGTGCAGACGCCCCAGTTCTATTACAACGCGGATCCGATCCAGTACAACCTGCGCGCCACCGAATGCTGGGTCGATGAGCAACGCGCCTTCTTCGACGTGATGCAGCCAGCCAAGGACGCCTGGGGCGCGGCGTTCTGCATCGGCACCTCGTTCGTGGTGCGGCGCGATCTGATCGACCTGATCGGCGGCTTTCCCACCGGCACGGTGACCGAGGACATCCACCTGACCTACCGGCTGCTGCCGCACGGCTATCTCACGCGCTGGCTCAATGAGCGCCTGAGCGTGGGGCTGTCCGCCGAAGGCCTGCCCGAGTACATCAGCCAGCGCAGCCGCTGGGGGCTGGGCACGATCCAGGTGGCGCTGACCGCGGACGGGCCACTGCGCGGGCGCGGCTACACCGGGATGCAGCGGCTGCACTACGTGCACGGCCTGCTGCACTGGCTGTCGCGGCCGTTCACGCTGATGCTGCTGGCAGGGCCGCTGCTGTACTGGTACCTCGGCGTCTCCACGCTGTACGGCGAGCCGCTGCAGTTCCTCGCCTACGGCCTGCCGGCGCTGGTGGCGTACTGGGCGTACAGCATCTGGATCACCGGCCAGCGCGCGCTGCCGATCTTCACCGAAGTCACGCAGATCGTGGCGGCGCTGGCCGTCACCGCATCGCTGGTGAGCGCGATGTTCAAGCCATTCGGGCGGCCATTCAAGGTGACAAACAAGGGGCTGGACCGCTCCAAGCTGGTGATCCACGGCAAGTTCGTTGCGCTGTACGCGGGGTTGCTGGGTTTCTCCGCGCTGGGACTGGGCCGCGCCCTGGTGGTGGACCCCGATGCGCAAGGGCTCGCCTTCAACACGATCTGGACCGGGGTGGCGCTGATGCTGTACCTGGCCTCGCTGCTGGTCTGCGTGGAACTGCCGCGCCCGCGCAAGGAAGAGCGCTTCCCGCACCGCGCGGCAGCGCTGCTGCGCGTGGATGGCAAGGAATACCGCGTGACCACCAGGGACCTGTCCTGCAACGGCGTTGCCGTCACCACGCCGCTGGCGCCGGCCATCCCCGCCGGCACCGAGGGCGCGCTGTGGCTGGAGCAGACCGGCTGGATCCCGTGCCGCGTGGTGCGCCGCGACGGGCAGTTGCTGGGCATCGCCCTGAACGCCGGCATGGCGGCGCGCCACGCGCTGATCCGGCTGCTGTTCACCGATCCCGCACACAACATCGCCCGGCAGGGGCGGCCCAAGCTGGCGCTGTCGCGCTTTGTGCGGCGCGCGCTGCTGGGCTGAACCATGCCAGATAACAATCCCCACTCTCCGGAACCATCCATGCGAAGCTTGCCACGCCCCCGTACCCTGCCCCCGCCGCGCCTGCTGCTGCCCGCCGCGCTCGTGCTGGCCCTTGCGGCCTGCTCGCTCGAACCGCAATACCAGCGCCCCGACGCGCCGGTCCCGTCGGCGTGGCCGGAGGGCGCTGCCTACCGCACCCCGCAGGCCAGTGCGGCACAGCCGGGTCAGCCGGCCCAACCCGCCGGCCCTTCGGCCGCGGACCTGGGATGGCGCGATGTTTTCATCGACCCGCAACTGCGGCAGCTGATCGAACTGGCGCTGGCCAACAACCGCGACCTGCGCATGGCCACGCTTGCCATTGACGAAGCGCGCGCGCTGTACCAGATCGAGCGCGCGGCGCAATTCCCCACGGTGGAGGGCAATGCCGGCATGGTCTCGCAGCGGCTGCCGCAACGGCTGCGCGCGGCGGGCCAGTCGCCGCAGATCACCACCTATAACGCAGGCATCGGCTTCACCGCGTTCGAGCTTGATTTCTTCGGCCGGGTGCGCAGCCTCAAGCATGCCGCGCTCGAGGAATACATGGCCACGGAAGAAGCGCGCCGCAGCGCGCAGATCAGCCTGGTGTCCGAGGTGGCCAACGCCTACCTGACGCTGCTGGCCGACCGCGCGCTGCTGAAGCTGTCGCAGGACACGCTGAAGACGCAGCAGGACGCGGCAGAGATGGTGCGGCGCGGGCGCCAGGTCGGTGCGATGGCGCAACTGGACCAGCATCGCGCGCAAACCCAGGTGCAGACCTCGCAGGTGGGCGTTGAGCAATACACGCGGCAGGTGGCGCAGGATGAGAACGCGCTGTCCTTGCTGATCGGCGGCCCGTTGCCGAAATCCGTGACCGATGCCGGCGCGGCAACTGCCAACGCCAACGCGGCCGCGCAAGATCCGCTGGACGCGCGCACCCTGGTGAGCGAGTTCCCCGAAGGGTTGCCGTCCAGCGTGCTGGTGCGCCGCCCCGACATCCTCAACGCCGAGCACCGCCTCAAGGCGGCCAACGCCAATATCGGCGCGGCGCGCGCGGCCTTCTTCCCGCGCATCTCGCTGACCGGCGCGCTGGGCGTGGCCAGCAGCAGCCTGGCGGGGCTGTTCTCCGGCGGCATGGCGTGGGTGTTCGCGCCGCAGCTGACCGTGCCGATCTTCGACGCCGGGCGTAACCGTGCCGGGCTGGATGCGGCCAACGTGCGCAAGGACATCAACGTCGCCAACTACGAGAAGACCATCCAGACCGCGTTCCGCGAAGTGGCCGACAGCATGGCGGCACGCGCCACCTACGAGCGCCAGGTGCAGGCGCAGGAAGCCCTGGTGCGCGAAGGCAGCGAGACCCGGCGGCTGTCGGAAATGCGTTTCAAGAACGGCGTGGACGACTACTTCGGCGTGTTCGACGCGCAGCGCCAGCTCTACACCGCGCAGCAGGCGCTGATCACGTACAAGCTGGCCGGCCTGACCAGCCGCGTATCGCTGTACAAGTCGCTGGGCGGCGGCTGGCGCGAGGTGACCGAGGCCGCCCCGGCGGCCAATGGCGGTGCACGCCAGGCACCCGCCGCGCGGCCGCAAGCCGCGGCACAGCCCCAGGCGGCAGCACGGCCTCAAGCCGTGACGCAACCTCAAGCCGTAGCGCGGTCCCAGGCCGTGGCGCAGCCTCAAGCTGCCGCACAGCCTCAAGCCGCCGCACAGCCGCAAGCCGTGACACCGGCTCAGGCCGCAGCCCAGCCCCAGGCCGTAGCGCAACCCCAGGCTCCGGCGCAATCCCCGGCGGCGGCACAGCCGGCACCCGTCGCGGCTACGCCGCGCTGAGCCGGGCGTGCGGGACCCAGGCGCTGGTCAGAAGTACTTCAGCCAGCGCCAGTCCCGCCGCCTTGCCTTCAGCGCCGCGAACCAGCGCACCGTCGGCCACAGCACCAGGGCCAGCACGGCCGCCCCCAGCCACAGCTGCCAGACGTGGTCGAGACCGAACACCTTGCCCTGGTTCAGTCCCCAGCGGTGCACGCAGGCCTGGTACAGCCCCTGCAGCACGTAGAGGTGCAGCAGGTAGAAGAACATCGGCACGGCGCCGAACACGGCCATGCGCCGCGCGATCCAGCCGCCCTGCGCACGCTCCAGCCACGCCAGCAGCAACCAGCCCACTCCCAGCGTCAGCAGCAGGAACAGCAGCGACGGCGGGTACTTGGTGACGTTGAGGAAGCTCATCGCGGTGTGCAAGGCGTCGCTGCCCGAGATCCACTTCTGCTCCTGCCCGTAGCCGTTCAGCCCGCGCAGCACCGCAAAGCCTGCCAGCGCCGCCAGCCCGCATCCAGCCAGCAGCCGCTGCCGCACCCCGGCAGGCACCGTGGCGGCAAACCACGGCCCCGCCGCATAGCCCAGCGCAATCACGCCGATCCACGGCAGCACCGGGTATGAGGTGCGCACCCTGAAGCCGTCAGCCACCTCGATCCAGGTGCGGTCGTGCAGGATGGCCCAGGGCACGTGCCAGGCGCTGTCCACCGGGAAATGCAGCGGGCTCAGAAGGTTGTGGCCAGCCACCAGCGCAATGCCCGCGGCAATCAGCACCGCCCGCGGCAGCCATACCAGTGCCGCCAGCGCCATCATGCTCAGGCCGATGGCCCAGATCACCTGCAAGTAGATCACCTGCGGCGGCAAGGTCCCGGTCCAGGCAAAGCCGACCAGCGTCACCTCCAGCAGCACCAGGAACACAGCGCGCTTGAGCAGGAAGCCGCTGACGGCACGCCGGTCGTGGCCGGCGGCACCGTAGAGCCACGCCGATACGCCGGCCAGCCAGATGAAAACCGGTGCGCACAGATGCGCGGCGAGCCGGCTGAAGAAAAGTGCCGGAGAGGTCGTGGCGACATCCATGGGATCGGCCACCTGGACGTGCAGGAAGAACATATCCCGCACGTGGTCCAGCAGCATGGTCAGGATCACCAGTCCGCGCAGAGCATCAATGGACAGCAGCCGGCCGCCGGCCGGCCGCGTGCCCGCGGCAGAAGGGAAGACTGTCGGAGAAGACAGGGGCGCGGCAGTGCGCGACTTGGCTGGCAGCATCGTCAATAGCTCAGTTGCACGCCCAGCCGCACGCTGCGGCCCGCGCCCGGCGCAATCCACAGGCTGCTGTACGAACTGGCGTAGTAGGTCTTGTCGAACAGGTTGCCCACATTGAGCGACACACGCACATTGCGGCTGTATTGCCAGTAGCCATGCAGATCCACCAGCACATAGGCTGGCAGCGAGAAGCTGTCCTGCACATCGCCCGGACGCCGCCCCACGTAACGCAGGCCGGCACCAACGCCATAGCGCTGGCCCACCGGCGCGGCATCCTCGTACACCGCCAGCAAGCTGCCGCTGGTGCGCGGCACGTTGGACAGCGGCGTGCCGGCGGCAAGTCGCGTGTCCTGCGTGATCTCGGCATCGGTCAGCGCAAAGCTGCCCGACACGCGCCAGTGGGTGCCAAGCTGCCCGGCCACGTCCAGCTCCAGGCCGCGGCTGCGCGCTTCGCCGGCGGCGATATAGAAGGACGGATCGGACGGGTCGGCGGCCAGCACATTGCGCTTGCGGATCTCAAAGATCGCCAGCGTGGCGCCGGTGCGGCGGTCCTCGCTGTCGAACTTGATGCCGGCCTCCACGGCGCGGCCGCGCTCGGGGTCGAACGGCTGGCCCGCGGCGTCGGCGCCGGCATTGGGGCGGAATGACTGGCTGGCATTGGCAAACAGCGACACGTTCTGGCTGGCCAGGTAGCTCACGCCCACGCGCGGCGACACCGCGTTCTGGTGCTGCGTGGTGCGCGTGCCGCGCAGGTGGTTGTCCAGCGACTGGTCGACGGCGTCGAAGCGCACGCCGGCCAGCACGCGCCAGCGCTCGCCCAGGCTCAGCTGGTCCTGCAAGTAGGCGCCGAGATTGCGCTGGCGCTCGTACGTGTCCATGTTCCACGGTATCGGCGGCGCCGGCTGGCCATAGGCCGGCTCGTAGATGTCGATCGCGTACGGCGCCGCGGCGCTGGGGTTCTTGCGCAGGATCGCCATGGTATTGCCGAAACGGTAGGCATCCACCCCCATCAGCAGTTCATGCCCGACCGGGCCGGTGCTGAACTTGCCGGTCACGCTGGCCTGCAGCGAGACATCGTCCGACTGGAAGTCGCGGTAGCGGCGCTGGCGCCAGAGCGTGCGGCCATCGGCGGCCAGTGAAGTCGCCTCGCTGCTGTGCCCCGTCAGTGCGCCGCCGCGATACGACAGGCCGAGCCTGCCCTTCCAGTTTGGATTGAACTGGTGCTCCACGCTGAGCTGGTGCGACTGGCTGTCCAGCCGCATGTCGCCGTCGCCGGGCTCGCCCAGGAAGCGCGAGCGCGGGATGCGCCCCAGCTGGCCGTTGACGGCCACCACGCCGCGGTCCATCGGCGTGGTGTAGCGCTGGAATTCAGCCGCGTACTGCAGCACGGTGTCGTTACCGAGCGTCCAGGTGAACGACGGCGCCACCAGGTAGCGCTGGCTGTTGATGTAGTCGCGCGTGCTGCCCTGGTGGTCGGCCACGGCGATCAGCCGGCCGGCCACGTTCTCGCCGAGCGGGCCGCTGACGTCGGCCGTGACACGATAGCCGTCGCGCGTGCCAAGCTCGAAGCCATAGCGCTGCGCGGGCCGGAACTGCGGCTGGCGCGTGACCACGTTGAAGGTGCCGCCCGGCTCGCTGGTGCCGTACAGCGATGACGTGGGGCCCTTGAGCACTTCCACGCGCTCGATGGTGGCCGCATCCATCGGCGCGGTATAGCCGCGGTTGGCGGCAAAGCCGTTGACCAGGTAGCCCGCGCCGGTGTTCTCATGGCCGGTGAAGCCGCGCATGGCGAAGTTGTCCCACAGGCCGCCGAAGTTGTTCTGGCGCGCGATGCCGCTGACATAGTCGAAGGACTGGTCGAAACGGGTCGCGGCGATGTCGTCCAGCATGGCGCGCGGCACCACGCGCACTGACTGCGGAATCTCGCGCAGCGGCGTGTCGGTGCGGGTCGCGCCGGAGGCGTCGGGTGGGTTGTATGATGCGGAGGCCGTGCCGACCACCGACACCGCCGGCAGCGTAATATCGGAGGCCTCGGCGGTATCCGCCGCCTCGGCCAGGCCGGACATCGCCAGCATCAGGGCGGCCACCGGCCGCAATGAGCGCGCCTGGACCGGGCGCAAGTCTGGTACAGCAGGCAGGAACGAAAACGGCATGCGGTGCCGGGCACGGCTGGGCTGCGCAAGCAGCATAAGGAACACCCCAATAAAAACGAGTCGCGGCGGCGGCCATCCGACTGGCAAACCGCAGCGACTCACTAATGATAATAATTTCTCATTAAGATTTTAGGCATGGAACGCATGACCCGTCAACGCGGCGCCGTCATCGACGCGCTGCGCGAAGCTGGCCGGCCCCTGAGCCCGGCCGAAATCCTGGCCGCGGCACAGCGCCAGGTGCCGTCCCTGGGTCTGGCCACGGTCTATCGCAACATCCGCACCCTGCTGGACGATGCGCAGGTGCATGCGGTGGAACTGCCGGGCCAGCCCGACCGCTATGAACTGGCGGGCGAACCCGGCGCCGTGACGCACCGCCACTACTTCCAGTGCCTGACGTGCGATCGCGTATTTCCGCTGGAAGGGTGTCCCGGGCACATGGAAGAGATCACGCCGCCGGGCTTCGAGGTGGAGCACCACGAGCTGACGCTGCTGGGGCGTTGCCCGGACTGCGCCAGCAAGTCCGGCAAGCGGCGCAAGGCGGCGGCGCGGGACCACTGAACAGCGGCGTGTTCGGGGCACGGCCAACTGTACTGAGCCGCTGGTCCACACCTGTATATGGCGCTTGCGCCGTGCTTGCCGCATGATGCGGCAGCATTGCACAGGCCACGCCATCAAACAGGATCTCCAAATTGCCGCAAACCGCCGCCCACCGTCGCTCGACCCTGATCGCCGTGCTGGCCCTGACCGGCTCGATGGCCTCGCTGTGCATCGGCACCTCGTTTGCCAAGAGCCTGTTCTCGGCGCTCGGGGCACAGGGCACCACGGCGCTGCGGGTGAGTTTCTCGGCGCTGATCCTGCTGTGCGTCTGGCGCCCGTGGCGCATCCCGCTGACGCGGGCCAACGCGCGCGCGATCGCGCTGTACGGTGCGGCGCTGGGCGCGACCAACCTGCTGTTCTACATGTCGCTGCGCACCATCCCGCTGGGGCTGGCGATCGCGATCGAGTTCACCGGGCCGCTGACGGTCGCGGTGCTGTCGTCGCGGCGCGCGATCGATTTCCTGTGGATCGCCTTTGCCGTGGCCGGGCTGCTGCTGTTGCTGCCGGTGGGCGATGCCGCCGGCACGCTGGATCCTGTGGGCATCGGCTATGCGCTTGCCGCGGGGGTGGGCTGGGCGCTGTATATCGTGTTCGGGCAGATGGCGGGCAACGCCCACGGCGGGCAGGCCACCTCGCTGGGGCTGACCATAGCGGCCCTGGTGGTGCTGCCGTTCGGGCTGGCGCATGCGGGCACCGCGATGTTCAGCCCGACGCTGCTGCTGTTCGGGCTGGCGGTGGGCATCCTGTCGAGCGCGATTCCCTATTCGCTGGAGATGGTGGCGCTCAAGCGGCTGCACCGGCGCACCTTCGGCATCCTGCTGAGCATGGAGCCGGCGATGGGCGCGCTGGCCGGGCTGGCGTTCCTGCATGAACAGCTGAACGCGCTGCAATGGCTGGCGATCGCCAGCATCATCACGGCCTCGGTCGGCTGCACCATGACCTCGCGCGGCAAGCGCGAAGCCGGTTGACCGCTGGGCTCAGGACGCGCTGAACCAGTCCGCCGGCAGCCGCAGCTCGCTGCACGCCGGCTGGCCAAGCGCCAGCGTGACTTCATGCAGGTAGCTGTCCTCCGGATTGCGGCGGCTGGCAAAACCGAGGCCGCGCAGGATGGCCAGCATGCGGCGGTTCTCGCTGAGCACGTCGCCGCGCAGGGTGCGCAGGCCGGCCGCGCGGGCCAGCTCGCACAGCCTGGCGATCAGGCGCCGCCCCAGTCCCTGCCCTTGCCAGCCGTCGGCAACGACCACGGCAAATTCCCCGACCTGCCCGGACACCACGTATTCCGCACTGGCGACAATGGCTGATACGCCCTCTGCGTCGGGCGCCGCCTCCACCACCAGCGCCACCCCGCCAGGGCCTGGCGCGGCCAGGCCGTCGACAATCGCGTCCACCACGCGCCCGCCGCTCAGGAAGCGGAAGTAACGGCTCTCACGCGAAAGCCCGTCCACCAGCGCGCGCAGCGCCCCACCATCCTGTGGCCGCGTACGGCGCAGCGTGACCTGCACGCCCCGTCCCACCATCCAGCTTTCCGCCTTGCCCGTGCGGGCTTCGCTTTGATCATCCATCCTGGCACCATCTGGATTCAAAATTTGTAGTCAGAGTATAGGAGATAACCTGACTTTTGCAAATGAAGTCAGCATGCTATGCTTGCCCGCATCATGACCCCCAATGCGTCCGACCTCCGCCACTGCTCGATTGCCGCCACGCTGTCGCTGATCGGCGAAAAGTGGACAATGCTGATCCTGCGCGACGTCTTCCACGGCGTGACGCGCTTCGACGACTTCCTGCGCCGGCTGGAATGCTCGCCCGCGGTGCTGTCCGCGCGCCTCAAGACGCTGACCGACGCCGGTCTGCTGCGCAAGGTCGGCTACCGCGAGCCCGGCGAGCGCGAACGCTCCGAATACCGCCCCACCCGCGCCGCCGTGGAGTTGCTGCCGGTGCTGGTCGGCCTGATGCAGTGGGGCGACAGCCACATGGCCCCGTCCGGCGAAGGCCCGGTGCAGATCCGCTCGCGCGCCAGCGGCAAGCTGGTACGCGCGGCACTGGTCGACGAGGACGGCGCGGAAGTATCGCCGCGAGATATGCGGATCGTCCCCGTCAACGCCCAGTCCCCGGCTTCGGACCAGTAGCACCGAGCGCGGTATTGCACCGCACCAGCGCAGCCCACCGCACTGCACCATGAGTGTGCCGCCAGCCCGGCGGCCGCCCCACCACAGCGCATCCCGGCATCACTCCACCGCACCTCAGCGCAACAAACCCCCACTCACCGTCACATACCGGCCTGGCACACCCCTTGCGTAACAGGGTACGGGCCCGTCAACGGCGACCGGCCCACCCCACATACGCAGCCTCTATTCCATGTAGTGGCTGTCAGGACAACGGCGTCCCCTGAACTGGCCTGAACGGCCTGGTTTGCGGGACGCCATTTGTTTTTGGAGCCAAGGACGATGACCGCCAAAGCCACCCGCATCGAGCTGCTGAGCTTTAAGACCCCGCAGATGCGCGCCTTCCACCTGACCTGGATGGCGTTCTTCGTCTGCTTCTTTGCGTGGTTTGCCTGCGCGCCGCTGATGCCGGTGCTCAAGGGCGAGTTCGGCCTGACCCCGGGCCAGATCGCCAACATCAATATCGCGGCGGTGGCGGTGACCATCCTGGTGCGCCTGGTGATCGGCCCGATGTGCGACCGCTTCGGCCCGCGCAAGACCTATACCGGCCTGCTGGCGCTGGGCGCGCTGCCGGTGCTGGGCGTGGCGCTGGCACAGAACTACGAGACCTTCCTGACCTTCCGCCTGCTGATCGGCGCAGTCGGCGCCAGCTTTGTGATCACGCAGTACCACACATCGGTGATGTTCGCGCCCAACGTAGTCGGCACCGCCAACGCAGCCGCGGCCGGCTGGGGCAATGCCGGCGGCGGCGCCGCGCAAGCCATCATGCCGCTGCTGCTGGCCGCCGTGCTGATGCTCGGCGCCGACCACGCGTTCGGCTGGCGCTTCGCCCTGCTGGTGCCGGGCGTGCTGATGCTGATCATGGCCGTCGTCTACTGGCGCTTCACCCAGGACTGCCCGGAAGGCAACTACTCGGACCTGCGCGCCCGCGGCATCGCCATCACCGGCAAGGACGGCGGCAAGGGCGGCGGCTGGGCCAGCTTCCGCGCCGCCAGCGCCAACTATCGCGTGTGGCTGCTGTTCATCACCTACGGCGCCTGCTTCGGCGTGGAGATCTTCATCCACAACATCGCCGCCTCGTACTACGTCGACCGCTTCGGCCTGAGCCTGAAGGCCGCCGGCATGGCCGCCGCGAGCTTCGGCCTGCTGGCGCTGTTTGCCCGCGCCCTGGGTGGCTGGTTGTCGGACAAGGCGGCGCGCCGCCGCGGCCTGGACGCACGCGCCACGCTGCTGTTCGTGCTGATTCTGGGCGAAGGCCTGGGCCTGCTGTGGTTCGCGCAGGCCGGCAACGTGACGCTGGCGGTGGTCGCGATGCTGCTGTTCGGCCTGTTCACCCACATGGCCTGCGGCGCGACCTACGCCCTGGTGCCCTTTATCGACCGCAAGGCGCTGGGCGGCGTGGCCGGCATCATCGGCGCTGGCGGCAACGTGGGCGCCGTCGCCGCGGGCTTCCTGCTCAAGGGCCTGGGCGACCTGCAGCACACGCTGACGGTGCTGGGCGTGCTGGCCACCATCGCCGCCCTTTGCGCCATCGCCATCCGCTTCAGCGCCGAGCACAAGGCCCAGGAGCAGGCGCTGTACGACAGCGCAATGGCCAACTGATTTTGAAGCATCGCTCCCACAGCACAACAAGCAGCAAAGACTGACTACCGGACAAGGAAAGCATCATGAAACTGATCATCGTCGGCCACGGCATGGTGGGTCACAAGTTCCTGGAATGCCTGGCGGAAGCCGGCGCGCAGAACGTGGAAGTGACCGTGCTGTGCGAAGAACCGCGTCCCGCCTACGATCGCGTGCACCTGTCCGAGTTCTTCGCCGGCAAGTCAGCCGAGGACCTGTCGCTGGTGCCCGCCGGCTTCTTCGAGCAGCACAACAACATGCTGCTGCGCCTGAATGCGCGTGCGGTAGAGATCGACCGCGCCGCGCGCACGGTGAAGGTATCGACCGGCGAGACCCTGTCCTATGACAAGCTGATCCTGGCCACCGGCTCCTACCCCTTCGTGCCGCCGGTGCCGGGCAAGGACCGCAAGGACTGCTTTGTCTATCGCACCATCGAAGACCTGGAAGCGATGCGCGAATGCGGTGCGCGCTCGAAGACCGGCGTGGTGGTCGGCGGTGGTTTGCTTGGCCTGGAGTGCGCCAAGGCGCTGCGCGACATGGACCTGCAGACGCACGTGGTGGAGTTTGCGCCGCGCCTGATGGCGGTGCAGGTCGACGAAGGCGGCGGCCGCATGCTGCGCCAGAAGATCCATGGCCTGGGCGTGACCGCGCATACCGGCAAGAACACGGTGGAGATCATCGACGGCGAAGACGGCACCCACCGCATGGTGTTTGCCGACGGCACCCACCTCGACACCGACATGATCGTGTTCTCGGCCGGCATCCGCCCGCGCGACGAACTGGCGCGCACCAGCGGCCTGGCGGTGGGCGAGCGCGGCGGCATCGTGGTGGACAACCAGTGCCTCACCTCGGACCCCGACATCTACGCCATCGGCGAATGCGCGCTGTGGCAAGGCAAGATCTACGGCCTGGTGGCGCCGGGCTATGACATGGCCCGCGTCGCCGCGCGCCACCTGCAGGGCGAAGCCGCCGAGTTTGCCGGCGCCGACATGAGCACCAAGCTCAAGCTGATGGGCGTGGACGTGGCCAGCATCGGCGACCCGCACGGCACCGTGCCGGGCGCGCGCTTCTACCAGTTCTGCGACGACCGCAAGGAGGTCTACAAGAAGCTGGTGGTGTCCGACTGCGGCAAGTACCTGCTGGGCGGCGTGCTGATCGGCGACGCCAGCGAGTACGGCACGCTGCTGCAGATGATGCTGAACAAGATCGAGCTGCCCGAGTCGCCCGAATTCCTGATCCTGCCCGACAGCAGCGGCAAGGCCAAGCCCGCGCTGGGCGCCGACGCCCTGCCCGACACTGCCCAGATCTGCTCGTGCAACAACGTCTCCAAGAGCGAGATCTGTTCGGCCGTGTGCGACGGCGCCACCAGCATCGGCGCGCTCAAGACCTGCACCAAGGCCGGCACCGCCTGCGGCGGCTGCGTGCCGCTGGTCACGCAGATCATGAAGGCCGAGATGAAGAAGCAGGGCATGGCCGTCAACAACCATCTCTGCGAGCACTTCCCGTACTCGCGCCAGGAGCTGTATCACCTGGTGCGCGTGGGCAAGTTCAAGACCTTCGATGCGCTGCTGGAAGCGCACGGCAAGGGCATGGGCTGCGATATCTGCAAGCCGGCAGTGGGCAGCATCCTGGCCTCGTGCTGGAACGAGTTCGTGCTCAAGGAAGAGCACGCCAGCCTGCAGGACTCTAACGACTACTACCTGGCCAACATCCAGAAGGACGGCACCTACTCGGTGGTGCCGCGCATGCCGGGTGGCGAAGTCACGCCCGAGGGCCTGATCGCGGTCGGCCAGGTGGCAAAGAAATATGGTCTCTACACCAAGATCACCGGCGGCCAGCGCGTGGACCTTTTTGGTGCACGTGCCGAGGAACTGCCTTTCATCTGGGAAGAACTGATCGCCGCCGGCTTTGAATCGGGCCATGCCTACGGCAAGGCGCTGCGCACGGTGAAGTCGTGCGTGGGCTCCACGTGGTGCCGCTATGGCGTGGGCGATTCGGTGGGCCTGGCGATCGAACTGGAGAACCGCTACAAGGGCCTGCGCGCGCCGCACAAGATCAAGTTCGGCGTGTCCGGCTGCACCCGCGAATGCGCCGAGGCGCAAGGCAAGGATGTTGGCGTGATCGCCACGGACAAGGGCTGGAACCTGTACGTGTGCGGCAACGGCGGCATGAAGCCGCGCCATGCAGAGCTGCTGGCCAGCGACCTCGACCACGACACCCTGGTGCGCTACATCGACCGCTTCCTGATGTTCTACGTGCGCACCGCCGACCGCCTGCAGCGCACCAGCGTCTGGCGCGACAACCTGGAAGGCGGCCTGGACTACCTCAAGGCCGTGGTGCTGGACGACAAGCTGGGCCTCGCCGCCGAACTGGAAGCCGAGATGCAGCACGTGGTCGACACCTACGAAGACGAGTGGAAGAAGGCCGTGACCGATCCCGAGACACGCAAGCGCTTCCGCCACTTCGTCAACAGCGACCGCCGCGACGACAACGTCGCCTTCATCGAAGAGCGCGGGCAGATCCGCCCGGCCACGCCGGAGGAACGGAAATTGCATCGTTCCCGCCTGAGCCACATTCCCGTGGTGTCCATGCCCGCGAAAGCAGCCTGACCGTGCCCGCAAACAAGGAGAACGTGATGAGCCATCCCCACCATCCTGAGACCTGGACCGCCGTCTGCACCGTGCGCGATATCGTGCCCAACACTGGTGTGTGCGCGCTGGTGGACGACAAGCAGGTCGCCGTGTTCCGCATCGGCCGTGGCGACGAGGTCTACGCCATCGACAACTTCGATCCCAACTCGCAGGCCGCGGTGCTGTCGCGCGGGCTGGTCGGCAACCTGGGCGAGCGCCTGGTGGTGGCTTCGCCGATCTACAAGCATCACTTCGACCTGCGCACCGGCGAGTGCCTGGAAGCCCCCGAGCATTCGGTCAATGCCTACGCCGCACGCGTCTATGACGGCAAGATCTGGATTGCCGCCGGCGTGGCCGTGAGCGAGGCCGAGGAAGAACTCGCCGCCTGACACCGGCGCCCATTTGATGTTCCCCCTGTCCTCAAGCCACGCCAACGGAGATGCCGGCATGACGCCTTCCGCCAACCCCCAAGCCCGCCCGCGCCTGGTCGTCGTCGGCAACGGCATGGCCGGCATGCGCACTGTGGAGGAGCTGCTCAGGCTCGCCCCGGACCTGTACGACATCACGGTGTTCGGGGCCGAGCCGCACGGCAACTACAACCGCATCCTGCTGTCGCCGGTGCTGGCCGGCGAAAAGTCGGTGGCGGACATCATGCTGAATACGCGCGAGTGGTACACCGAGCGTGGCATCGAACTGCTTGCCGGCGATCCGGTGGTGGCCATCGACCGCCCGCGCCGCATCGTGCGTTCAGCCTCGGGGCGCGAAGTGCGCTACGACCGCCTGCTGCTGGCTACCGGCTCCAAGCCCTTCATCCTGCCGGTGCCGGGTCACCAGCTCGACGGCGTGATCGCCTTCCGCGATATCCAGGACGTGGAGACCATGCAGCAAGCCGCGCGCGACCACCGCCATGCGGTGGTGATCGGCGGCGGCCTGCTTGGGCTGGAGGCGGCCAACGGGCTGCTGCGCCAGGGCATGGACGTGACCGTGGTGCACCTGCCCGACAGCCTGATGGAGCGCCAGCTCGACAAGCCCGCCGCCACGCTGCTCCAGAGCGCGCTCGAACGCAAAGGCCTGCGCTTCCTGCTGGGCGCGCAGACCGCGGAGATCCTCGGCACCGACCGCGTCACCGGCGTGCGCTTCAAGGACGGCAGCGAGATCCCCGCCGACCTGGTGGTGATGACCGCCGGCGTGCGCCCCAATATCGAACTGGCCACCGGCGCCGGCCTGCACTGCGAGCGCGCCATCGTCGTCGACGACACGCTGCAGACCTATGATCCGCGCATCTACGCCGTGGGCGAGTGCGTGCAGCATCGCCAGGCCACCTTCGGCCTGGTGGCGCCGATCTGGGACCAGGCGCGCGTGTGCGCCGCGCACCTCGCCGGTGCCGGCCATCGCCGTTACGTGCAGCAGGCCACCGCGACTAAACTGAAAGTGACCGGCGTCGACCTGTATTCTGCCGGCGACTTCATCGGCGCCGAAGGCAGTGAAGACCTGGTGCTGCGCGATCCGCGCCGCGGCGTCTACAAGCGCCTGGTGCTGCAGGACGGTTATCTGGTCGGCGCCGTGCTGTACGGCGACGTGCAGGACGGCCCCTGGTACTTCGACATGATCCAACGCCGCACGCCGGTGGGCGCGCTGCGCCAGCGCCTGTTGTTCGGTCAGGCGCAGTGCGAAGCGCTCGCCGCATAAGCATCACCGTAAGTAAGCTATACAACGCCCCCGCACGGAGAACGCGTGAACCTGTCCGACATCCCGGTCGTCTCGGCGACACTGACCACCACCACCGCCACCACCTGCCCGTACTGCGGCGTCGGCTGCGGCGTGCGCGCCACCGTGCGTGCCGACGGCCAGGTC
Source organism: Cupriavidus sp. GW823-FHT06D04 (assembly GCF_058795055.1). Lineage (NCBI taxonomy): Bacteria > Pseudomonadati > Pseudomonadota > Betaproteobacteria > Burkholderiales > Burkholderiaceae > Cupriavidus > Cupriavidus sp. GW823-FHT06D04. The sequence goes on from NZ_JBXAHL010000020.1 coordinate 122,076, forward strand.
GAGATCGCGGGCGACGCGCAGCACCCGTCCAATCACGGCCGGCTGTGCGTGAAAGGCTCGGCGCTCGGTGAAACCGTGGACCTGGAAGGCCGCCTGCTCCACCCCAAGGTGCGCGGCACCGACGGCTCGCTGCAGCAAGTCTCCTGGGACCATGCGCTGGACACCGTAGCGCAAGGCTTCTCGGACATCGTCCGCCGCCACGGCCCGGATTCGGTCGCGCTCTATGTCTCGGGCCAGCTGCTGACCGAGGACTACTACATCGCCAACAAGCTGATGAAGGGCTTCATCGGCAGCGCCAATATCGACACCAACTCGCGCCTGTGCATGTCGTCGGCCGTGGCCGGCCACAAGCGCGCCTTCGGCGAAGACCTGGTGCCGGGCAACTACGAAGACCTGGAACTGGCCGACCTGGTGGTGCTGGTGGGCTCCAACACCGCGTGGTGCCATCCGATCCTGTTCCAGCGCCTGTCCCAGGCCAAGGAAGCGCGCCCCGAGATGAAGATCGTGGCGATCGACCCGCGCCGCACCGCCACCTGCGAACTGGCCGACCTGCACCTGGCGATCCGCCCGGGCACCGACGTGTGGCTGTTCAACGGGCTGCTGAGCTACCTCGCGCGCGAAGGCCGCACCAGCGCCGCCTTCGTCGCCGCCAGCACCGCGGGGCTGGACGAAGCCCTGCAGGCCGCGGATGCGGCCTGCGCCGATCCCGCTGCCGTGGCCCGCGCCTGCAAGCTGAACGTGCAGGACGTGCTGGCGTTCTACCAGCTGTTCGCGCAGACCGAAAAGACCGTGACCGCCTTCTCGCAAGGCGTCAACCAGTCGTCGGCCGGCACCGACAAGGTCAACAGCATCATCAACTGCCACCTGCTGACCGGCCGCATCGGCGCCCCGGGAATGGGCCCGTTTTCGCTCACCGGCCAGCCCAATGCAATGGGCGGGCGCGAGGTCGGCGGCCTGGCCAACATGCTGGCCGCACACATGGAACTGGCCAACCCGCTGCATCGCGACGTCGTGCAAAGCTTCTGGCAATCGCCGATGGTGGCCGACCGCCCGGGCCTGAAGGCGGTGGAACTGTTCGAGGCCATCGAAGCCGGCCGCGTCAAGGCGGTCTGGGTGATCGCCACCAACCCCGTGGTGAGCCTGCCCGACGCCGACCAGGTGCGCCGCGCGCTGGCCAGGTGCGAACTGGTGGTCACCAGCGACATCATCGAGCGCACCGACACCAACGCCGCTGCGCACGTGCTGCTGCCCGCGCTGGGGTGGGGCGAGAAAGACGGCACCGTTACCAACTCGGAACGGCGCATTTCCCGTCAACGCGCCTTCCTGCCCGCGCCTGGCGAGGCGCGCGCCGACTGGCGGATCCTGTGCGACGTCGCGCGCCGCATGGGCTTTGACGGCTTCGACTATGCGGGCGTGCATGAAATTTTCGACGAGCACGCGCGCCTGAGCGCCTGGCGCAACGATGCCGCACCGCGCGTGTTCGACATCGGCGCGCTGGCCGGGCTGGACCAGGCGCACTATGACGCGCTGGAGCCCGTGCAATGGCCGCTGCCCGCGGGCGCTCCGGCCGGCGCCGGCACGCAGCGCCTGTTTGCCGATGGCCGCTACGCCCATGCCGACGGCCTGGCCCGCTTTGTCGCCACGCCGCCGCGCTCGCCGGCCCACGCGCCCGACGACGATTTCCCGCTGATCCTCAACACCGGCCGCGTGCGCGACCAGTGGCACACCATGACGCGCACCGGCAAGTCGGCCAAGCTGGCCGACCACCTGCCCGAGCCCTTCGTCGACATGCACCCGCAGGACGCGCTGCTGTCCGGCGTGGGCGAAGGCAAGCTCGCGCGCGTCAGCACGCGCTGGGGCGCGATGGTGGCACGCGTGCGCCATGGCGGTGGCATCCCGCGCGGCAGCGTGTTCGTGCCGATCCACTGGAACGGCCAGTTCAGCTCCGACGCACGCGTCGGCGCGCTGGTCAATCCTGTGGTCGATCCCGTTTCCGGCGAGCCCGAATTCAAGCACACGCCGGTACGCGTGGAGCCATTCGGCGTGAACTGGCATGGCTTCGTGCTGAGCCGCGGCGCGCTGCCCGCCGAAGCGCTGACCTACTGGACGCGCGTGCAGGGCCGACAGTTCCAGCGCTATGAATTCGCCGGCCGCGACACCGTGGCCGACCGCACCGCCTGGGCCCGAGCGCTGCTCGGCGTGACCGACCCGGACGCCGACTGGCTCGAGTACGAGGACCGCACCGCCGGCGTCTACCATGCGGGCTATGTCGTCAACGACCGGCTTGAAGCGTGCGTCTACGTGTCGACGCGGCCCGAGCTGCCCTCGCGCGCGTGGCTCGCCGGCCTGTTCGGCCGCGAGCAGCTGGAAGACGCCGACCGCATCGGCCTGCTGCTCGGCCAGCCGATGGAGAAAGGCGCCGACACCGGCCCGACGGTGTGCTCGTGCTTTGGCGTGGGCCGCAACACCATCTGCGACGCCGTGCGCAAGCACGACCTGAAGACGCCTGCGGAGATCACCGCCTGCGTCAAGGCCGGCGGCAACTGCGGCTCGTGCGTGCCGGAACTGAAAAAGCTGCTGGTGGAAGTGCGCGTGGCCGAAGTCGCCTGAGCGGTGCGGTAGCGAGGCAACTGGGTTAGCAGCCAGCCGGCCTGATCTTTCATCAGGGATTAGGCACCCTTCACGAGAACCAGATTGTGGTCGCCGCGGCATGCCCCCATGCTAGCCGCGCCCCCCCCGACAAGCCGCCCCGGACTCACGGTGCGGCACCAATCTGGAGACAGCATGAAGGATGCGAAGGATTTGCACGCCGCGCCACGATGGCTGGCGGGCGTGATGGTGATGGCTTCGGCGCTAGCTGGCACAAGCGGCGCGGCGGCGGCTGACGCCTACCCCGGCAAGCCGATCACGCTGGTCGTCCCCTACTCCGCCGGCGGCCCGACCGATGTCGTGGCACGCACACTGGCGCAGGCGATGTCGCAGGATCTCGGCCAGAGCGTGGTGGTGGAAAACCGCACCGGCGCCGGCGGCACTGTGGCTGCCGCCTTTGTCGCCCGCGCACAGGCGGACGGCTATACGCTGCTGATCCACCATAACGGCATGGCGACCGCGCCGGCACTGTACAAGAAGCTGTCCTACGCGCCGCTGAAGGATTTCGAGTATGTCGGCCAGGTGGCGGACGTGCCGATGACCCTGATGGGCCGCAAGGACCTGCCAGCCAAGACCGTACCGGAACTGATCCGCTACGTGACGCAGAACAAGGACAAGGTGTCGCTGGCCAATGCCGGGTTGGGCGCCGTATCGCAGCTATGCGGCGTGCTGTTCGAGCAATCGGTCCACGTAAAGCTCAATGCGATCCCTTACCAGGGCGCCGGCCCCGCGCTGACCGCGCTGCTGGGCGGCCAGGTCGACCTGCTGTGCGACCAGACCACGGCCACGCTGCCGCATATCCAGGCCGACCGCGTACGCCTGTTCGGCGTGACCACGCCGGCGCGGATCAAGGCGCTGCCCAGTGCGCCAACGCTGCAGGAAGGCGGTCTCAAGGGCTTTGACGTCAAGGTCTGGCATGGCATCTACGCGCCCAAGGGCACGTCGCCCGCTGTGGTGGCGCGGCTGACCAAGGCCCTACAGAAGGGGCTGCAAGATCCCGTGGTGATCAAGAAGCTCGATGGCCTGGGCGCGGAAATCGTGCCGATCGACAAGCAGACGCCGGAAGGCCTGCGCACGCTGCTCAAGGCCGAGAGCGACAAGTGGCAGCCGCTACTGAAGTCGATGCAGATCGAAGCCGACTAAGCTTCTTGTCGGTCATGCCGCCGGTGCCAGGCACCGGTGGCCCTAATTGCTGGCATTACGTTATAGAATCATCCCCGACTTCTCCGGCGATCGTTCTGAATTGCCCATTCTCGCAGTAGCCGGTGCCAGCTCGCACCGCCTCTTCGCGCCCGACTCAGCGGCGCATTCATTTTCCGGATTTACCCACTGTTAGGCGGTAATGCCGTCTTGTTGCGTCGCGTTTTGCGCGTCTCGGCCGGTATCGCCACGTCCCCTCAATGTTGAAGTCCGAGGAGGCTTCCCCATGCCATCTCCCTGCCTGCTGCCCGTGCTTGCCCTCGCCGTGTGCATGGTCGGCGCTGCCGAATTCATGCTGTCACCGATGCTGGCGCCACTTGCAGGCGCCTTTGCCACCACCCCGGCTCGCGCATCGGGACTGGTATCTGCCTATGCCCTTTCCTATGCCGTCGCCGCGCCGCTGATAGGCTGGTTCTCCGATCGTGCCGGTCGGCGCCGCGTGCTGCTGGCTGCATTGCTGCTGTTCGCGCTGGATGGCATCGTCCTTACGCTCGCGCCTACGCTGCATGTCGCCATGGCACTGCGTATCCTCGGCGGACTCGCCGCCGCGGCCACGATTCCCACAGTCTTTGCATTGATCGCAGATCTGGTTCCCCCGGCGCGACAGGCCGGCGCCATGGGCAGCGTCATGCTGGGCATGACCGCTGGCATTGCCGCAGGCCCGGCAGTGGCTGGGGTGCTGGCCGATGGATTGGGCTGGCGCGCACCTTTCCTTGTCACTGCCGGTGGTTGCCTGGCCGCATTTCTTGCCGGCTGCCACGTACTTCCGTGCAATCTGCCGCGCAGCGGCGATTCCCAGGAAAAACTCAGGAACACCGCGACATCTTCAGGCATCTTGCTGCCATTGATCGCGAAAGGCGCCTGGAATGGAAGCGCCGTGGCGGGCTATGTACTGGCGGGGGAAGTGCTGCGACTGCGTTACGGGCTCGGCGTGGCCGGTGTCGGCGCGGCACTGTCAGTGTTCGGCCTCGGCCTGGGCGTCGGCAATCTGCTGGCAGGGCGTGCCAGCCAGTGCTTCGTGCGCGAGGAAAGTGTTCTGATGGTAGCCACCGCGCTTGTCGCCGTGGCGATGACCCTGTTCACGACAGCCATCCTGGGGTTGCCCGGGTCGCTTGGCTGCCTGCTGGCATGGGGCGCGGCACTCGGCATCGCGGCACCATCGAGCACCGCCATACTGGCTCGGCGGGCTGCGACGGCAAAGGGACAGGTCCTGGCCGTCTCGGAAAGCATCAACAACCTGGCTGTGCTGATGCTGATACCGATCGCGGCCGGCTCACTGGCAGTGCACGGCACCGTCCCAGCCGCATTGCTGGTTGGAGGCTGCTGCCTGGCCGGCGTTGCACTGACTGTCGCGGACCGGCGGATGACGGCATGAGGTGGCGCGGGTGCGATATTCCGCCGCGCCAAAGCAAAAACCCCCAGCCTTTTGGGGCTGGGGGTTCTGCGGTATAAGAGCCTGGCGATGACCTACTT
>NZ_JBXAHL010000021.1:0-125258 GCF_058795055.1 Cupriavidus sp. GW823-FHT06D04
CAATCCGGAACGGATTGAGCCAGCAGAACTAAAGCAGGTTGCGTGAGGTGACGTGACAACTACGTTGACAATCGCCGGAAATGGCGCCGCTTCCGGTCAACCCGCGTGAGCTGTCATTCGTGAAGGAAGCACTGGATTCGATCGACAAAGGCGGCTACGCGGAGGCGCTCGCGCGTGTCGCTTTCCTGATGGCGCACAAGGATGAGCCACTCCCGCTTTCCCGGCTGCAGCTCGCGCATGAACTGATTGAAGAGTACCGGGACCTGCTCCCCGAACTCGCACCCGACGCGGCGCGCCGTATCGGCGGCGAGCAAGAGATCATCGCGCGCTATGAAGCGGAAAGGGCGGTCGAGACGCTGCCCGTGCTGGTCGCCGGGCGGAAAGACCGGAATCGGCTGCTAACGCTGTTGGAACGCGTGCTCGCCGACGAGCGCGTGCAACGCATCCAGCCCTCGGCCGAGCAGAAAGCGATGCTCGCGCGTATCCGTAGAGCCTTGGCGGGAAAGCCGGAGCGCGTGCGCCGTCCGGCCACGCTCGCGCGTGCCTGAGCGCACCAGGAATGCTGCCGGCGACGGAGTGCAAGTGAACACGAAGCACGAGAAGTACCAGCGGCTGATTGATTTCTGCAAGTCCATTCCGGCCAACGCCGACGGCGGTGGTGCACCCCTGCGACCAGAGTTCGCTGGAAGGGGCGGTGGAGGCTACGCAGATGGGGCTGATCGCCCCCATCCTGGTCGGCCCCAGGGCGCGCATCGACGAAACGGCCAGGGCCGGCGGCATCGACATCAGCCCGTATCCGATCGTCGACGCGCCCTTCAGCCAGGCGGCGGCCGCCGCCGCCGTGCAACTGGTGCGCGAAGGCAAGGCCGAGTCGCTGATGAAGGGCAGCCTGCACACGGATGAGCTGATGGCGGCGGTGGTCAAGGGCGATGCCGGCTTGCGCACTGCCCGGCGTGTCAGTCACTGTTTCGTGATGGACGTGCCGGACCATGAGGAGGCGCTGATCATCACAGACGCCGCCGTCAACATTGCTCCCACGCTCGCCGAGAAGGCGGACATCCTCCAGAACGCCGTCGATCTGGCCCATGCGTTGCAGTTCAAGGAGGTAAGGGTGGCGATCCTGTCGGCGATGGAGACCGTCAATCCGAAGATCCCGTCCACCATCGAAGCTGCGGCGCTGTGCAAGATGGTTGACCGTCACCAGATCACTGGTGCGATCGTCGACGGCCCGCTAGTCCTCGACAACGCCATCAACCTGGAGGCCGGCCGCATCAAGAAGATCGATTCGGCGGTTGCGGGCCGCACCAACGTGCTGCTGGTGCCCGACCTGGAGGCCGGCAACATGCTCGCCAAGAGCCTGTCCTTTCTGGCCGGTGCCGATGCGGCCGGCATCGTGCTCGGCGCGCGGGTACCTGTCATCCTCACCAGCAGGGCGGACTCCGTCTCGACCCGGCTGGCGTCCTGCGCGGTTGCCGCGCTGGTGGCAAAGGCCCGCCGCGAGTCGGGCAAGGCACCGGGGTAATGCCATGGCCGACGTGATACTGGTACTCAATGCAGGCTTGTCGAGCATCAAGTTCAGCGCCTTCGGTGCCCACGGCGACGAACCGGATCTTGTGCTGCGCGGCAGTCTCGACGGCATCTACACGTCGCCATCCTTTCGTGCCACCAACGCGTCGGGCGCGGAGGTGGAGACGAAGCACTGGGGCGATGGCACCGAACTGGGACATGGCGGCGCCATCGCCTTTCTTGCGGAGTTCCTGCGCGGGCACGGGGAGGGGCACCATCTGGCCGCCGTGGGGCACCGCGTGGTGCACGGAGGCGTGCAGTTTGCGCACCGCCGAGGGCTTCAGCAAGGCCATGGACGTCTCCTGCCATTCCTTCATCCGCTTGGCGCGGCTGGCCGTGCCCCTAATGCCGGACGGCGGCACGATGTATACGATGAGTTATTACGGCGCAAACAGTGTGGTGCCGAACTATAACGTAATGGGTCCGGTAAAATCCGCGCTGGAGGCGCGTTTCGCGCTACCTGGCCTACGAGCTCGGCTCCAAGGGCATCCGGGTGCATGCGATATCGCCGGGACCGCTCAAGACCCGCGCCGCCTCCGGACTGAAGGACTTCGACCTGATGCTCAACGACGCGGCGCAGCGCGCGCCAGTGGGAGAACTGGTCGACATCCTCGATGTCGGTTTTACCTGCGCGCTTCTCGCGACGCCCTTTGCGCGGCGGCTGTCGGGAGAAACGCTGTATGTGGACGGCGGCCTCAATATCATGGCGTAGCGCGCCGCGGCTGCAACTGAGGAGAGTGAGTTATGTCCTTGCTACTACTGGAGAATATCGAGAGCGGCACCACCGATGACGAGATCAAGGCATTCCTGGTCAAGTACGGCTTCCCACCGTTCGACGAAATCGAGCATGTTCCGGGGGACGGCTCGCGGCCAGCCGTGACGCTGACCTTCCACTCCCTCGATCCGGATGCCTTGCGCAAGCTTCAGCCGCGCATCCACCATATGTTCTGGAAAGGCCACAACCTCAGCGCGGTGGTCTTGGCGGAGCGCTATAGCTGACCTCGCAGAGCAGGGCGACGCGCGGTGAAGGGAGTTGTTGCATGAGTATTCTGAACTGGCTGCGCCGGCGTGAGGCCGGCGCGCACCCGCATGACGAGCAAGAGATTGCCGGATTGACGGAGCGCGTGCTCGGGCTCAGCCCGCGCCTGCGGCTGGTGCCGCGCTATGGGCAACGGCTCGGCCCCGCGATCGGCATGGCGCTCGATTATGTACGGGACCTCGTAGCCGGCCTTCCAGCGCCACGGGAAGCCAGCGTGCTGGCGTGGGGATCCGACCCCTATATTCACGCCTTCTTCGGCACCGCGCATGACGTGGAGCTCGCCTTCAGCCGCTCATCGGACCTGCGCGAGTTTTTCGAGGCGTCGGCGGGTGCGGACGAAGCGTACGCCGTGCTGGGCATGACGATGACGGAGCGCCGTACGCTGGGCATGGCCCTCGAAGGGGATGTGATGCGTGCCGAGGTGCCGCAGACCACCATCAGCTTCAGTGACCATGAGGTCCGGATTTGCGGCTCGACCGATGCGGCGCTGCGCGAGGAGATCGCCCGGCGAATGCTGGATCAGATGGCCCTTCAGAGCCTTGCCAATATTGCTACCGACACATCGCGACGCGATGTGCTGGAGCGCGAGCATGGTCTGCTGAAAGCGCGCTTGCGCCTGCTGGAACGGCAGAGCACCGGTATGCGTTCGGTGATGGGCGGCGGCGACGAGCAGGCGGACACCGGGGAACGGGCCCGGCTGCGCGAGCAGATCGAACAGAACGGCAGGGAGCTGGGCGAACTGGGTGACAAATCCGGCGCGCTTGAGCGCCAGTTGGAAGGCATGGTGGCGGTGTTCAAGGATGCAAGGTCGTGCTTCTCCATCGAAAGCCGGCGCATGCGGCTGAGCCTAATGAATGTGCTTTTGCCGGAAGGCAGCACGGTGCCCGGGCATGAGCTGGAGTTGCTGACGGCGCGCGTTCCCGGCGATCCGCCGCTGGTGCGTACGTTCGCGCTGGTGCGCTTTGCACGCGCAGCGATGTTGTCGTGCACGAGCCTGCTCGACGAGGCCTCGCGCATGCTGTAGCGGCGAGCTGAAGAAGGTGGGTTTTTGGTGTTTCATCGTTTCATCAAAGTTCAGAAAAATGCAAAGCAAGAAATTCCTGATGGTGGCCGCCCTTGCAGTGATGGCGGGTTCGGCGATGGCACAGCCGGAAACCAAGGTGGACGTCACAAAGGCGCCAGGCCAGGTGACCGTGGGAGGGATCACCAGCGTGACCACGGTGACAGCCATCGACGCTGGCCACCCTGAACAGCGAGCAACGTCTGGCCAGAAGGCGCAGCGACGCCAAGCCGCTGTGGGAGCAACTGCATGCCTGGCTGCAACTGGAGCGGTCACGTGTACCCGATGGCGGCATCACAGCCAAGGCACCCGACTACAGCTCCAAGAACTGACCGCCGCTGACGCGCCACCTCCTCGATGGGGAGGTGAGCGTGGATCTTGAAGAAGCTGATCCGTCCATGGGCCCTAGGACGGAGAACGGCTGTTCAGGCGTGTAGGTAGGCGGGTCAATACGTCGTTAAGCTAGGCCCACGGATCGTGCCCGTTGAGCTTGGCTGAATTGCACCAGGCTGATCACGACCGCGGCACGCTGGCCGGCCAGTTCGCTGCCGGCGAACACAGCGGCTGATTGTCTTCATTGACGAGTCTTGGCTCTCGGAGCGACCCACGCGCGTGCGCATCTTGGCTCCGAAAGGTCAAACTCCCGCGTACACTTTTTTGAGCGCTGGCCAGGTCTTTTGCTTCCACGCTAGCACGACGTCCTCGTCGCGTTCGATAGCGATCGGTCTGGGCGTTGGGGCGAGAAGCCGAGCGAATCCAGAATCCGCCAGGCATAGGCCTCGTTGCAGGACACCCCGAAGCGTTGCTCGATGAGTAGGCGCACCCGTTTGAGCGTCCACAGTTCGGTGCCAAAGCCATGCTCCGAGGGGCACTGTAGCAAGGCACGGCACAGTTGCTCGCGCCGCGTATCGTCGAGCAACGACGGCCGTCCACGGGCCGTGGTGCGCAGCGCGTCTGCCGCCTTCATCCAGTCGCGTCTTTCACGTGCACACCGTCTGCCGTGCCACGCCCACCGCAGCCGCAACCTCCGCGACCGGCTTGTTCGCTAGCATCCGTCCAGCGCGAACCCGCCTTCTGGTCGCTTCGTCCATCTTCCCAGCTATGCAATCGACTCCCGATCAACGCCTTGATTGATCAGATAACGCGTCAGACTCGAATCGGTTGTCATGATTTATACAAGTCTCAAAAGTATTCCTTCGTGCCGGATGCACAACGTTGCAAGTTCCTTGGGGAAGAACGTCGATAATAGCGGCTTAAAGAAGGGCGAGACGTCTTCGCAGCGTTCGGCTTAGCTCCGACGCAAGCCGCCGTCTATGGGCCGTGGCTCTCCAGCATTTGAGTCCCGAGCCGGGCTGGGAAGGTAATGCTCTTCCGTTTATGCCCGCGCTTGGGCTAATTTGTGAAAGTCGTTGACGTCGGGTGCCGTTGCGAATTCGCAAACATCATTAGCGCGTACCTGGCAGAGTAGTCCGCGCCCAGCATTTTTCCTAGGCCGCGTTGCTCACATCCCAGAACGAAAGGATGTGCACGCCGAGGCGGCAGCGATGCCAATACATTCCATGCAGGCGTTGGCGTATGATGTTCATCGTCATCCCGTTGCCGCCCTCGATGTCGACCAGCGCGGCAGGGTGTTCGTCGTTCTCGCCGATTAACTGGATGTCGCGGCAGGCGGCGTGCGAATAGCGAAATACGAGGGTGCGCAGATCCTCGATCGTGGCTCGCGGAGGCAGTCCGATAATCAGTAACTTCATAATGGCGCTCGCACAAAAGATGGGTTAGCCGTTCATGATGCTGACGCCACCATCGACGAAGATGGTGTTGCCCGTCATCCGCCGCGCGTAGGGTGTCGCCAGAAACGCGCAGGTGTAGCCGACGTCCATGATGTCGACCAGTTCGCCGATCGGTGCTTGCGCGGCGGCTTCGCTCAGCAGGAGATCGAAGTCCTTTAGCCCGGACGCAGCCCGCGTCTTCAACGGCCCAGGTGAGATAGGATGGACGCGGATGCGCTTCGGGCCGAGTTCGTGCGCGAGATAGCGGCAGGTTGCTTCGAGCGCCGCCTTCACTGGGCCCATCAGGTCGTAGTTCGGCACGACGCGAGTCGCACCGAGGTAGCTCATCGCAAACAGGGAGCCGCCTTCATCCATCAAAGGCGCGGCGAGACGCGCCATACGGATGAACGAGTGACACGAGATGTCCATCGCTTGCGCGAAGCCTTCTGCCGAACTGTTCAACAGACCGCCTTGCAGATCGTTCTTCGGTGCGAACGCGATTGAATGGATGGCGACGTCGAGCCGTCCCCACGTGTCGCGAATCGAATCGAAGACGGCCTCGAGTTCGCTAGGTTTCGATACATCGAGCGTCAAGAGAATCGAAGCGCCCAATTCCCGCGCGAGCGGTTCAACGTAAGTCTTTGCCTTCTCGTTCAGATACGTGATGGCGAGTTCCGCCCCAAGCTCGCGGAATGCCCGTGCACATCCATAAGCGATCGAATGCTCGTTCGCGATGCCGACGATTAAAACCTTGCGGCCCGCGAACGGCTGCGCAGAAGGCTTGTCCATGCTTACTCCTCCAGCCGGTGCAGTGCGTGCCGGGCAATCATCAGTTCTTCGTTGGTCGGGATGACCCAGACATCGACAACGCTTTGCGGGTCGCTGATGCGCGGTCCGTGCTTCGCATTCCCCTGCGGGTCGAGCGAGACGCCAAGCCATGCCGCCGAGCGACACACGCGCTCGCGCACGGGGGCCGCATATTCACCGATACCCGCCGTGAAGACGATCGCATCGAGGCCGCCGAGCGCTGCCGTGAGCGAACCGATTTCGCGCGTGATCCGATAGCAAAATAGGTCGACGGCAATGGCCGCAGCGGGCGCGTCGCTCGTGAGCAGAGTGCGCATGTCGCTTGAAATGCCGGAGACGCCAAGCAACCCAGAGCGCTTGTAAAGCAGTGATTCGATCGCACGGGCATCCATGCCGAGCTCATCCATCATGTACAGGATGACACCGGGATCCAGGTTGCCGCAGCGTGTGCCCATGGGCAGCCCGTCCACCGCAGTGAATCCCATTGTGCTGGCAACGCTCCGACCGGCCACGAGCGCGCACATGCTGCTGCCATTGCCCAGATGGGCAACGACGGTGCGGCCCGCGGCGGCGGTAGCGTCGACATCCGGCAGGACGCTGGCAATGTACTCGTAGGAAAGCCCATGAAACCCGTAGCGCCGAACGCCGCGCTGGGTGATCTCGGGTGGCAGCGCGAAGCGGGTCGCCACGTCGGGCTGGGTATGGTGGAACGCCGTGTCGAAGCATGCGATTTGAGGTACCACCGGGTTGCTCGCCTGGATCGACCGGATCGCCGCGAGGTTATGCGGCTGATGCAGCGGCGCGAGGGGAATGAGCGCTTCCAGTTCGGCCATCACCTTCGCGTCGACGCGTACGGGCGCCGAATAACATTCACCACCGTGCACGACGCGATGGCCGACGGCGAGCAGCCTGGCGTCGCCCGCGTGTCCGCGTAGCCATTCCAGCAGGAATGCAATCGCCTTGTCATGGCCGAGACGTTCGCCCTCCGGCCAGCGCTTGTCGTCGATTATCTCGCCGCTTTTCCGTTTGACCTGAAAGCGCGGGTTGGTGTAGATCTCCTCAAGCTTGCCGCCGGCGATTGGGTCAAGCGCGCGGTCACTCGCCGCGAATGCATGAAACTTGATGCTGGATGACCCCGCATTGATGACCAGAATGACGTCCATGCGTGAACCCTTTAGACGATGGCGGCAGAAGGCTTCTCGCGCCGCGCAAGTGCGACGAGCGAAGCGACCGCGCACGACGCAAGCCGCGTGATCACCGAATCGGCACGGCTGGTGAGAATGATGGGAACCCTCGCGCCAAGCACGATGCCGGCGGCATCCGCACCGGCGAGAAATGACAGGCTCTTGGCGAGCAGATTGCCGGCTTCGAGGTTCGGTACGACGAGCACGTTGGCATGCCCGGCCACTGGCGACGAAATGCCTTTTATCTTCGCGGCCTCTTCGCTGATCGCATTGTCGAGGGCGAGCGGGCCGTCGAGAATCCCACCTGTGATCTGCTGGCGGTCGGCCATTTTGCACAATGCGGCGGCGTCGAGTGTCGACGGCACCTTCTGGTTCACGGTTTCCATCGCCGACAGGATCGCCACCCGCACGGACGGAAATCGCAATGCCTGGGCGAGGTCGATGGCGTTCTGCACGATGTCACGTTTTTCATCGAGTGTCGGTGAGATGTTCACGGCTGCGTCGGTGATGATCAACGCGTCGGCCTGGCCGGGCACGTCCATCACGAAGCAATGGCTGACGCGCCGTTCGGTGCGCAGCCCGGTGCCTCGCGTGACGACCGCTGCCATCAGTTCGTCCGTGTGCAGCGAACCTTTCATCAGTGCTTGCGCCTTGCCTTCATGCACGAGTTGCACGGCGACTTCTGCCGCCGCGTGACTGTGTGGCACGTCGACGATGGGCAGATCGCCGAGGTCGAGGTTGCCTTCCCGTGCAGCCGCCTCGAGCTTGGCGCGCGGCGCCACTAATATCGGCGCAATCAGACAGAGGCGCGCGGCTTCGATCACTGAGGACAAGGAGTCGTGATCGCATGGGTGCGCAACGGCGGTCGGCATTGCCGGCAGCGTTGTCGCGAAAGCGATCAGCCGCCCATATTTTTCGCGTTTGTGTTCCATGTCGTGTGCCTTCGATTGGCTAAACTTCCTGGAGCCCGACAGCGATCAACCACCGGGCACGCGCGCTCACACGCGCTGTTACTTGACCTGCTGGCGGGCGTTGGCACGCGGCGCCGATTTCGCCTTCGCTGCCGACTCAAAAATGGTCAGAACGCGCGCCAGATCGGCGCGTTCTTGTTCGTCGAGCGGCAGCGTGGTGCTGAGCTTTTCGATGTCGCGTGCGGCGTTACGGACCTCCGCGGGCGGCGCGCCGGACAGCATGCCGGGTAGTGCATCGATTGCGGCATCGGCGTCAAGGCGCAGCAACGTGGCTTGCTCGCGAACAACCTGCTTGAACGAAAGAATGCCGCGATCGGACAGCGTGCCGAGCATGGCGCGCGCGAGATTGAAGCCGCGTTCATCAGCTTCGCGGTGCGTACGACGCACAAAGAGCAGCGCGCGCGCACTCGCTTCGATGAGGCCGCCCGTTGTCATGCTATGGCGCAACCGTTCGTGTTCTGCGGCGATCGCTGCGTGACGATCGTCTACCTCGCCGGAGTCTTCCGATACGGCAGATCGGCCGTCGTCGCGTTGCGGGGGAAGCCCGGCGATGGCCTGCAGCCAGGGGGCGCCGTAGATGGCTTCGAAGAGCTGTTCGACCGCCGCGTCACGTATGTCGCGATAGCAATTCAGCGACGCCTCGATCGAGTCCGATACCACGCTTTGCACTTGCCAGAATGGATTATCGGCAGGGGCGGCTTTGCGCGACTCTCGCACGCTTTGCGCAGCCTGGGCGACGCTCGATGCCAGCGGATGGCGGTCCGACCAAGACTCGTAGGGGATCCGCAGTGGATGAAACTTGCTCGCGAGATCTGCGCTCCACGGCGTTACGCACAGGCGTAGCCACGGTTGTACAAAGCTGCGATAGAGGCCGAGATTGAAATTGGACACATAGGCTGCTGTTGCGAAACGACGGTCGCTTTCCGGGTCTGGCTGCACGATCGCCCGCACATCATCGATGCTGCGCGGCGCGATCGACAGCACGTGATCGCCTTCGACGAGGTCAGCATGCGGCGTTGCTTCGGTCCTCGCCCCCATGTGCGCTTCATACAGGCCGGACGGCAACAGGTCGATGAGATCGATGTTGCTCACGAATTCGCGATGCTCCTTGCGGCCCGTACTGCTCGACACGAAGATGCCGAGATGGCCGATGTTGTCATGGGTTGCGTAGACGATGGTCTGGTCGTGCCCGAACAGGTCGGCGTCGTCGCGATACAGGTCGGTAATCCAGCCGAGCGCCTGGGGTGGCGGCGTGATGTTGTCACCGTATGAGCAGAACACGACAATCGGCGAGCGGATATTGCGCAGGTCGAGACGCACGCCACCCGACATAACGATATCGCCGCGCGCGAGCCGGTTGCCGACGAATAGGTTGTCGACGATGTATTGCATTTCTGCCGCGTTGAGGAACACGTGGCCGCCCCAGTATTTTTCGAAGCCTAAATACCGTGGCGCTTCGATATCGATATTCGCATACAGGTTGTTGTACTTTTGCCAGAGTGTGTTGGCCGGGTTGAGGTTCTCGAAGTTCTGCACGAGCCACGCGCCGTCGAAGCGGCCGTCGCCGAGATCGCCCGTGAGCGCGGTCAGCCAGGAACCGCCGAGCAAACCTCCGGAATAGCGCATCGGATTCTTGCCGCGCCAGCCTGCCCAATACGAAACGGGCGCGCCCGCGACGATGATCGGCCCGAACAGCTCAGGTCGCATCGCGGCTGTCATCAGTACCTGCCAGCCTGCCTGGCAATTGCCGACTACGGCGGGCTTTCCAGGACTATCCGGATGCAGTTCGATGACTTTCTCGAGGAACGTCGCTTCGGCATGCATGACATCTTCGACTGTCTGACCGGGTACGGGGTCAGGAAGGAAGCCTACGAAATAGCACGGATGTCCCGCTCGCAACGCGGCGCCGATTTCGCTGTCGCGCTTGAAGCCGCCAATGCCCGGCCCGTGCCCCGCGCGCGGGTCGAACACGATGAACGGACGAAGACGGCCCGCGTCGCGCGCTTCGGTGGCATTGCGATCGGGTTGCAGATCGTCAGGCGAAATGATGCGCACGAGGCCGTAGCTGACCGGTCGCGGCAAGGTGCGCCCATCCAGGATCAACTCGGCAGCGAAATCGAGCACATTGGGTGTGCGCTCATGCAAGTGCGCTTGGTATTGGTTGCCGCGCTCGCGCATCACGTCGGCGAACAGCACATTGCGCTGCCACGCGTCGATTGCGTATTCAGCGCCCGCGTTTGGCAACGTCGTTCCCGGCGCAAATGCGTAGGGCAAGGCCGTAGCGGGATCATCTTGCGGATCGGATGACAGGTTCATGTGATGCATGCCGCATTAACCTCCTCAAAGAGTCCGCGCCAGTGCCTGGCGTCTCGTGGCCGAGTTCGCGGAACGTTTACGACCTGGTCATCACCATACTCCCTGTCATGATGACAATCAAGTCAATATGGGGGAGAAATCCGGAGATTTTGAAGGGTTCCGGCGTGCTCACGCTGCTTGCCTCATGTAACGTGGCCGATAACGATCCCGGGACACGTCGTGCATCGTAGGGCTCGCGCATTTTTGGGCTCGACTGAGAACTGCGGGCGTACGCGGGCTCACGGTTATGAATGCTTGTGTGCCTTGTTAGGTCGCGCTCTGCCCCGGCATCGGCTTCCTTTTCGCGGGGGGCATCATGATGGACGACATGAGCATCCGCGGCCTCACGACCGCGGCATCGATCTGGGCTGCCTCGGCCATTTTCGGTAATCTATCTCTTGCGACGGGTGGTCATTACGCCTCTAATGAGTTCGTGGCAGGCGAAGGCTGTCAGAGGGCGATATGCGCTGCACAAAATGCGGGTTCGAGAACCCGGCGGGAGGAAAGTTCTGCGAGGAGTGCGGGCAAAGGCTTGCGCAGATCTGCCCGCAATGCGGCCATGAGTCCAGCCCCACGGCAAAATTCTGCGGTGCTTGCGGCGTGCCACTGACCGAGCTGGCCGCAACGCCAGTCGCGGCCGCAGTACCAACGCCCGCTGTCCCCGCACCGGTTCTTTACACGCCGCCCCATCTCGCCGAACGCATCCTCGCCGAGCAAGCCGCGATGGAGGCTCGGGGACAGGCTGCCGGCGAACGCAAGACCATTACGGCGCTGTTTGCGGACATGGCCGGCTCGACCGCCTTGATCCAGGACCTGGACCCGGAAGAAGCGCGCGGGCTGATCGACCCTGTGGTAGCGCTGATGATGGAGGCCGTGCATCACTACGAGGGATTCGTTGCCAAATCCCTGGGCGACGGCATCCTGGCGTTATTTGGCGCGCCGATTGCCCACGAGGACCACCCCGTGCGGGCGTTGTACGCAGCGCTGCGCATGCAGGAAACGATGCGCAGCCATGGCGACCGGATCCGCGTGGGGCAGGGTGCCCCGCTGCAGATCCGGGTCGGCATCCATACCGGCGAAGTGGTGGTACGCTCGATCCGCAAGGACGACTTGCGCACGGACTACGACCCGGTCGGGCATACGATCCATATTGCCTCCCGGATGGAAGGCATCGCGACACCGTCGTCGATCCTCGTCAGCGAATCGACCCATAGGCTGACCCAGGGATACTTCGAGTTCAAGGACCTCGGGACCACGCACGTAAAGGGCATTCGGGAGCCGCTTGCGGTCTATGAGGTGCTCGGCCTCGGCGCATTGCGCACGCGCCTGCAAGTAGCGGCGCATCGCGGTCTGGCGCGGTTTGTCGGCCGTCAGGCCGAATTGGAGCGCTTACATGAGGCGGCGGAGTCGGCCAAGGCGGGGCAAGGGCAGATCGTCGGGGTGGTAGGCGAGGCGGGTGTTGGCAAGTCGCGACTGTACCATGAATTCAAGGCCCGCTCGCAGCGGGGCTGCATGGTGCTCGAAACCTTTTCGGTTTCGCATGGCAAGGCCTTTCCCTATCTGCCTTTGATCGATCTGTTGAGAAACTACTTTCAGATCACCGCGCAGGATGACGAACGACTGTATCGCGAGAAAGTCACCGGCAGGTTGATGACCCTGGATCGCACACTGGAGGACCATCTGCCCTATCTGCTTTACCTGCTCGGTATCAGCGAAGCGGGCTCGGCGCTGCCCAAGATGGACGGCACCATCCGGCGCCAGCGCACCTTCGAAGCCATTGCACGGCTACTGGTGCGCGAGAGCCACAATCAGCCGCTGATGGTCTTGTTCGAAGACTTGCAATGGCTGGACAGTGAGACCGAGGCCTTTCTCAATATCCTTATCGAGCATGTGCCGCGCACCAGGTTGCTTCTTCTCGTCAACTACCGCCCGGAATACGCGCATGACTGGGGCCGAAAGCCTTACTACACCCAATTGCAACTGGAGCCGTTTGGGCAAGCGGAGGCACAGGGCCTGCTCACGGCCTTGCTGGGAGACCATCCCTCGCTCGTGCCCCTGAAACTGCTTATCTTGGCGAAGACGGAGGGCAACCCGTTCTTTATGGAGGAAGTCGTCAAGACGTTGGCCGAGGAGAGCGTCTTGCTGGGCCAGCCCGGCAGCTACCGGATCGATAAGGCCCCTTTGTCACTTCATATTCCGACGACCGTGCAGGGGGTGCTCGCCGCCCGTATCGACCGGCTTCCCGTCGCGCAGAAGGACTTGCTGCAGACCCTTGCGATCATCGGCAAAGAGTTTCCCTTAGGTCTGATCCAGCAGGTCACCGCACAACCGGAAGAGGAACTGCGCCCGCTTCTGGGCAACCTCCAGGCCGGCGACTTCATTTACGAGCGTCCCGCATTCCCCGAAGTGGAGTACGCGTTCAAACACGCGCTTACCCAGGAGGTGGCCGCTAACTCCCTGCTGACCGGTCAGCGCAGTGTGCTGCATGAACGCACGGCCCGGGCCATCGAGACACTATTCCCAAGCCGGCTGAAGGACTACTGCAGCGAACTGGCTCACCATTACAGCAAGAGTGGAAATGTGCCGAAGGCCGTTGAATACCTGCATCTGACGGGCCAGCAGGCCTTGCAGCGTTCCGCACAGCTTGAAGCGATCCATCATCTCAGTGCAGCCCTCGAACTGCTCAAGTCCGTGGCAGACACTCCCGAACGCGCACGCCAGGAACTCACGCTTCTGCTAACCCTCGGTCCTGCCTGGATGGCCGCTCGAGGCTATGGAGCGCCAGAGGTGGAGGAGACCTACACGCGTGCATTGGCCTTGTGCGAACAGGGCGGGGAAATACCGCAGAGCTTCTCGGCGCAGTTAGGACTGTGGTCGTTTTATCTATTGCGTGCGCAACTCAGTACGGCACACGCCTTGGCGCAGCGGCTGCTCGGTCTCGCGCAGGATACACAAGATCCGGAACAGCTTGCGGAGGCGCACCGCATTCTCGGCGCCACCTTGTTCCGTCTGGGCGAGATCAGGATGGCCCGGACCCACATGGAGCAGGCGCTGGCACTGCACCGTCCCGATCGGCAAACATACAGCAAACTTCTGCGTTATGCGCCGAACCTCGCCCTTCATATCGGGAGCACGTTAAGCTGGACGCTCTGGTTTCTTGGCTTGCCGGACCAGTCGCGCGCGCGCAGCGAGGAAGCGCTGGCGCTGGCCAGGAAGGCCTCTGATCCGTTCGGCCTGGCCTTGTGCCTGATCTTCGCGGCCGAATTGCACCAGTACCGGCGCGAAGTGCAACTGGCGCGGGAGTATGCAGACGCCGCCATCGCGCTTTCGAGCGACCAGGGGTTCCCCTTCTATCTGGGTTGGGGAAGGATCCTGCGCGGCTGGGCGCTGGCCGAGCAGGGTAGTTATGAGGAGGGAATCGCGCAAATGCATCAAGGCCTCAGCGCCCGCGAAGCCACCGGAGCGGCATTGGGTCGGCCGACGCTTCTGGGACTGCTCGCCAACGCTTATGGAAAAGCAGGACAAGCCGAGGCAGGGCTTCGTGTGCTGAGTGAGGCGTTGGCTCTGGTGAAGAACACGGGAGAGCGATTCGCTGAGCCGATTCTGCTTCGGCTCAAGGGGGAGCTGATTCTGATGTTGTCTGGCGACGATGCCGGCTCGTCCACCAGCGCCAAGGAAGCCGAAGCCTGTTTTCAGGCGGCAATTGCCATGGCTCATGACCAGGGAGCCAGATCAGTCGAGCTGAAAGGCGCGCTGAGCGTGGCCCGACTATGGCAACGCTGTGGCAAGACGGATGCTGCGCGCTCGATCCTGGCCGGTATTCTTGATACCTTCACCGAAGGGTTCGATACCGTTGACTGGCAAGATGCCAAAGTACTGTTGGACAACCTGACGTAAGCGGCCTGACCAGGCCCCGACGACTGCGCATCGAACCGGCGGGGCAAGCGATGACTTCGCGCAAGTCGCCAGCCATCTTTCTCGCAGACTTCGATGTCGAGACCGCCGCGAATACGCTCGACAACCGCTCTGCGATCGCGCAGGAAGAGTCTTCGGTCCGGTGCTTGCTCCCGAGTGATGACGAGGCCAGCGCGATCCGGATGGCGAACGACACGCTGTTCGGCCCGGCACGCCGGCGCGACCGCTCGCAAACGCACCGGCGGTTGGGTTACATTTGTTTCCGAATGCGCAGGCGGGCAGGGCGAACGGGGAGCGCGCACTGACGGTCCGGTCTGGCGCGTGGTTACGGAATAACAAGGTCGATAGGGCGGCAAACGACTCGCTTCGCCGACCCCGATGACCGCCTTCTTTCTTCCCGCCGAGCGCCTCATGGCGCGCCTCAACATTCACCGGAAACTTGCACTGATCGCCGTGCTGTATCTCGTGCCGCTATGCGGCGCCATGTACGCCGTGCTGGACGCTTCGGCGCAAACGATCCGCGCCACGGGTAGCGAATTGCGCGGGCTGGCCATCGTCGGCCATGCGCTCGACTTCATGCGCGAGACGCAGGTGCGGCGCGGCGCCGCGAATACCGTGCTCGCCGGCAATGCGAACTTCCGTCCGGTCTTCGATGGCGCCGACCAGAAGGCCGCAGCCAGCCTTGCGCAGCTCGTCGCCACGACGGCGCAGAGCCCTGGCTTCGGCCTCGATGCCGGCGCGCACGCGCTGGAGGAGGACTGGCAGCATATTCGCGGCCTGGGCCTGAGTACCACCGCCGCGCCGTTATTCGAGCGTCACAGCGCGCTGGTGAAGCGGACCCAACTGTTCATCGCCGATGTGGCCGAGCGCTCGGAACTCGCGCTCGACGACGAAGCGGCCTCCTACTACCTTATCAGCCTGATGGTCGGCACCATGCCCCGGCTGGCCGAGCTGAGCGCGCTGGCCCGTGGCCGCGGCGCGGGCATCATCGCGCCGGGCGGCTACGCAGATGCCGGGCAGCAGGCCGACCTGGGCGCGCTGGCCGAGCAGATCCGCGATGGCCTGGACGCGGTACGCCACGACATCACACGCGTGCGCAACAAAGCGCCGGCGCTGCGGGCGCAGATCGATGCGGCGTTGGCGAGGCTGACGGCGATGGACAACTTCTACCGCACGCTCAAGGTGCGGATGCTGGGAGCGAGCGGTATAGATATCGAGGCCAAGGCGTACTTCGACGAAGCGAGCGCAGCGATCAACGGCGTACTCGTCACCAACAAGGCGTTCTCGGCCATCGTCAGCACCATGCTGGCCGAGCGAATTGCCGCGCAGCAACGGCGCTTTGCAATGGTGGCAGGCGTGGCGCTAGGCGCGGTGGCGATCGCGTTCTACCTGTTCGCAGGCTTCAGCCGCGGTATGCGCAACGACGTGCACGAGGTGGCCAGTATGGTCGAGCGCATCAACGCAGGCGACCTCAGCGTGCACGTATCGGTGCACGGGCGCGACGAATTCAGCGAGGTCAAGCGGCACCTGCTGTCGCTGGTGGAACGCTGGCGCGCGCTGATCGGCGATACCAAGGCGGGTGCGCACAATGTGCTGGCGGCGGCCGGGGATATTGCACAGGGCAATATCGACCTGTCGCAGCGTACAGAGGAGCAGGCCTCGTCGCTGGAGCAGACTGCCGCCAGCATGGAACAACTGACCGCCACCGTGCAGCAGAACGCCGGCAGCGCGGAGCAGGCCAGTGAACTGGCGCGCGAGGCATCGGGCGTTGCCCTGGCGGGCGGTGAAGCGGTGAGCCGTATGCGGCAGACCATGGAGGAGATCGAGGCCGATTCCCGTCGCATAGTCGACATCATTGCGGTGATCGACGGCATCGCGTTCCAGACGAATATCCTGGCGCTCAACGCGGCAGTGGAAGCAGCGCGTGCGGGCGAGGCTGGGCGCGGCTTTGCCGTGGTGGCGACCGAGGTACGCGGGCTTGCCCAGCGCGCGGCCAGTTCGGCCAAGGAAATCCGGCTGCTGATCTCCCAGTCGGCGCAGCGCGTGGCTGCCGGCAACACGCTGGCGCTGGACGCGGCCGCCACCATGGAAAGCACCGTCTCAGCGATCCGCCGCGTGACCGCGATGATGGATGAGATCAGCCACGCCTCGCGCGAGCCAGTGCGCCGGCGTCGGCCAGGTCAACCAGGCGATCGCCCAGATGGACCAGGTCACGCAGCAGAACGCCGCGCTGGTGGAGGAGGCGGCCGCCGCGGCGCAGTCGCTGCAGGAACAGGCGCAGTATATGCGGCGGGCGATGGCGGTGTTCAGGACGGAGGCTGTGGCCTGATGGGGGCAGATGCAGTTCCCGGAGGAGGCTGGCCCTGCCAGCGCCTCCGGGCGGACAGCTGCCGTTCAGCTTGCCTGCTTCAGGGCAACGAGCGGTGACCCATCCGCGCGCAGCGCCTCGCCCTTGCGCTCGACGATCATGCCGTAGGCGTGAGGCTGCCGGTGCAGGTCGAAATTGAAGGTGGTCTGCTTGTATAGCGCGCAGAAGTCGAGGTCGCAGCGGGCGATGGCCACCTCATCGCCCTTGGTGATGCAACTGGCGACCACTTCACCGGATGGCGCGATGATGCAGCTGCCGCCGATGCTGTCCACACCTTCCTCCACGCCGGCCTTGGCTACGCCGACCACCCAGGTGCCGTTCTGATAAGCACCGGCCTGCATCGAGAGCTGGTTGTGGAACAGTGACAGGTCATCATGCGCCGGCGCGGGCGCGTTGTGGACCGGTGTGTTGTAGCCGATGAGCACCATCTCAACGCCTTGCAGGCCCATGACGCGGTACGTTTCCGCCCAGCGCCGGTCGTTGCAGATCGCCATGCCGATCTTGCCGCCGAAAACCTCGGTAACGCCGAACCGGTCGCCGGGCGTGAAATAGCGTTTCTCCAGATGCTGGAAGCGGCGCCACGGTTCGTGTTCGCGGTGCCCCGGCAGATGGACTTTGCGGTACTTGCCGACGATGGTGCCGGTGCGGTCGACCAGGATCGACGTGTTGTAGCGAACGTCGCGGCCGTTCTCGCTGGCCAGCTCCGCATAGCCGAGGTAGAAGCCGACGCCGAGCCGGCGTGACAGCTCGAACAGCGGCATCGTATCGGCGCCGGGCATCTCGCGTTCGAAGAAGCTGTTGATCTCGTCGTCGCTTTCCATGTACCAGCGGGGGAAGAACGTGGTCAGTGCCAGTTCGGGATAGACGATCAGGTGCGCGCCGCAGGCATGGGCTTCGCGCATCATCTCGCATAGCCGGGCAACCACCTGCACGCGCGTATCGGCACGGGTGATCGGGCCAAGCTGGCCAAGGGCGACATGTACGAATCGGGACACGATTGACTCCTGGAATCCGGGGACGAAGGGGGTAGGGGGGAATCTCTTGCCAGAGGGCCGCCGCCATGTTCAGGGGCGGTTGGCGAGGCTGACGACGACGCGCATCAGCAGTTGCGCGCCCCGCATCAGGTCATCCGGCTCGGTAAACTCGCGCACGTTGTGGCTCAGTCCGCCCACGCTGGGAACGAAGATCATGCCGGCCGGGCAGACGCGCGCCAGCATCTGGGCATCGTGGCCCGCGCCGCTGGGCATGCGCAGGCTTGACAGGCCGAGTGCGTCGCTGTGCTGCTGCACGAGGCCGATCACCCGGGGATCGAATGCTACCGGCTCGAAGCGCGCCAGCGAGCGATGGCGCAGCGAGACACCCTGCGCAGTGCATGTCAGCCGTGCGAAGTCGAGCACCTCGGCCTCCGCCCGTGCGAGTGCGGCACTGTCGGTGTTGCGCAGGTCGACGGTAAACGTGGCGCGGCTCGGAATCACGTTGACGAGGTTCGGCTCGAAGCGGATGGCGCCGACCGTGCCGATCTGACGACCGCCGTATCGCAGCGCCAGATCGTGCACGAAGGTGGCGATGCGCGCAGCGCAGTAGCCGGCGTCGTGCCGCAGCGCCATGGGCGTGGTGCCGGCATGGTTGGAGACGCCTTCCAGCACGAACTCGGTCCAGCTAATGCCCTGCACGCCTTCCACCACGCCGATCTGCATACCCGCGCGGTCCAGCGCCGGACCCTGTTCGATATGAAGTTCGATGAAGCTGTCGACCTCGGGCAGGCCGACCGGCGCCTGGCCGCGATAGCCGATGCGCTCCAGCTCCACGCCGACGGTGCTGCCGTCGATCCCGCCAGCGGCGAGCGCCTCGTCGAGCGGCATGCCGCCCACATAGACCAGCGAGCCCATCATGTCCGGATGGAACCGTGCGCCTTCCTCGTTGGTGAAAAAGGCGACTGCCACTGGCCGGCGCAGCCGCACGCCGGCATCGCGCAGCGTGGCGACCACCTCCAGTCCGGCCATGACGCCATAGTTGCCGTCGTAGCGGCCGCCGGTGCGGACCGTGTCAATGTGCGAGCCCACCATGACCGGCGGCAGGTCTTCCCGGCCGGCATAGAGTCCGATGCCGTTGCCGATCGCATCGATGGTGACAGCCATGCCGAGCGCGCGCATCTGGGCGACGGTCCAGTCGCGGCCGGCCCGGTCGGCGTCGGTGAGCGCGAGCCGGCAGACGCCGCCGCCGTCGATGCCGCCGTGCGCGTTCAGCGCGTCGATCCGGTGCAGCAGCCGCGCGCCGTCGATTTTCGGAAACTCGTCGTTGCCCGGCACCGGGCCCGGGCGGGTGTCGGCGCGGGTGCTGGCCATCATGCCTGTGCTCCGTTGCGCACGGCGTCCGCGGTGCGTCCTACCAGTCTCGCGTAGAGTGCCGCATCGGTGTCCGCCTCGCTGCCGATGAACAGCAGGCGGCTGTCGGCGCCCAGGCCGAGCGCCGTACGCGCCTGCGGATCCTGCATCGCCGCGATCGCGGCGGCCAGGCCCGCGACGGCAGACTCGCCGGCGACGATGGCGGGATCGCCGCCGCCCGGCGTGGCGAGCAGGCGCATCGTTGCGACAGCGGCCGTGTCGTCGATGGTGCAGAACGCGTCGGCGCCTTCGGCCAGCACCTCCCACGCCAGGAGCGAAACCTCCCCGCAGGCAAGGCCCGCCATCAGCGTATCGAGTTCGCCGGTCACCGCCGTCACTCGGCCGGCGCGCGCGCTGCGGTACAGGCAATCGGCCGCCTGCGGCTCGACGACCACGAACACCGGGCGATGGGCCATGTCGCGTTCCCAGAAATAGGCGCAGACTGCGGCGGCGAAGCCGCCCACGCCGGCCTGGACAAAGACGTGCGTCGGCCACTCGGGCAGTGCGCCCACCGCCTCGTCGACCATGACCTGATAGCCCTGCATGACATCGCGCGGGACGTCCATGTAGCCCGGATACGACGTGTCGGAGATCACATGCCAGCCGTTCTCGCTGGCATCGCGGTCCGCTTGCCGGACTGCCTGGTCGTAGTTGCCGGTCGTGCGCACCACGGTGGCGCCGAACTGCTCGATCGCCGCCTTGCGTCCCTCGCTGACGGTAGCGTGAATGTAGATCACGCAGCGCGCGCCAAACTGGCGGGCGCCCCATGCGACCGAGCGCCCGTGATTGCCGTCCGTGGCACAGGTGACCGTATAGCCGGCGCACAGCCCGCGCAGTTCGGGCGCCCCAAGGTCGGCCGGGCTCAGGTCGCGGCCGACCCGCCGGCTGATCTCGCGAGCGAGCAGCCGGCCCACGGCATAGGCGCCGCCCAGCGCCTTGAAGCTGCCCAGCCCGAAGCGCGTGCCCTCATCCTTGTAGTGGATCGCGCCGACGCCCAGCGTTGCGGCCAGCGCCGGCAACGCGTGCAGTGGCGTGGGCCGGTAGCCGTCCCAGGCGCTGATGGCACGTTGCGCGGCGGCCAGCGCGGTTGCCCCGAGAATGGCATCGCGTGCGCTTCCATAGGGTTCGCTGCGCGAGCGCGCGGGATTGACGAAGAGATCGAGCTTGAGTTGCGGTAGCGTAGACATGGAACTTCCGATGCTTGCGGGAATGGATCGTGGAACAGGGTACGACGGTGCGGGCATGTGCGAGGCCTATGACTCCAGGTCGAGATCGTCGAGCCGCTCATGCGCCCGCTCGATCCGCGCCATCCGTGCCCGTGATGGGGTGCG
Organism: Cupriavidus sp. GW823-FHT06D04; assembly: GCF_058795055.1. Classification (NCBI taxonomy): domain Bacteria; kingdom Pseudomonadati; phylum Pseudomonadota; class Betaproteobacteria; order Burkholderiales; family Burkholderiaceae; genus Cupriavidus; species Cupriavidus sp. GW823-FHT06D04. The sequence goes on from NZ_JBXAHL010000021.1 coordinate 20,750, forward strand.
TGCGCGTTCGGCCATCGTGGTCGCGAGATAGTTGACGAGGCTGACCGCGGCGACATACGAGTCGAACACCTGGTCGCCGTGGTGCGAGCAGCGCAATACGGCGGTGGCGCGGGTCGACAGCGCGGATACCGGCGTGTCGCTGAGCAGGATCACCTTGGCGCCCGCTTCCGCGGCCAGCGCGACGATGGGCATCAGCCGACGGGCACGGCGCCGGAAGTCGACCGCGAGCAGTACGTCCTTTCGGTCGATTTCCGCGATCAGCTCGGCATCCTTGCCGGCCTGGTCGTTGAGCAAATAGACCTCGGGGCGTACCTGGGACAGCAAGGCATTGGCATAGAAGGCCAGCATGAAGCCGTTGCGGTAGCCGACGACCCAGACACGGCGTGCCTCGGCCAATTCATGCAGCGTGGTGTCGAGCGCGCGTTCGCTGACTTGTCCGAGCAGGCCGGTGAGCCGGCTGGCGTCGTGCTGCACATGCGCCTGCAGCCCGGCCAGTGCCGGCACAGCCGCTCCCGCGCGCGCGCCGCGCAAGGTCTCGGCGCGGTCCATCTTGGCCAGCGGCGACTGGCTTGCGCGCTGATCTCGCAGTTCCTGCCGGAAGGCACCGAAGTCGGCATAGCCGAGCCGCCGGAAAAATCGCGCGGCACTCGCCTTGGATACGCTGGCAAGCGCCGCGAGTTCGGTCGCCGAGTATCCGAGCAGTTCGGATTTGCGCGTGAGCAGCACGTCGGCCAGCTTCTTGTCTGCGCCGGAGAACTCGTTGTAGCGCTGGGTGATCTGCGCTTCAAGCGTGTCGTATGCGGTCATGTCTGAATGATGGATGGCAATGGCCGGGGTTTCATGGCGCTGCACCAGTTTGGCGCCGTCTCGCACAATTATGAAACCATGGTTTCTCATTGTTGCACTTGTGGAACCAAAATTTCATGATGGCTGCTCGCCTAAGCAAGCACGATGCCAGCCCATCCCGTAAGCGACTTCAGGTCGCGTAATAGGTTGATTTGAAAGGAATTCCTGTTCTTCAGGCAGGCGTTCGCGGCATCCCGGGAGGGTGTGGCATGCATCTTGCAGTTTGCCCGGCTTCCCGACCCGACTGAAGATAAAGGTGTTTTATGAGACGCAGACAGTTCACCGCCGTTGCCACCATCCTCGCGACGGCCGCCATGTTCGCCATGGCGCCGGCCAGGGCTGACGATTCCCTTAATGCGGTGATGGCGAAGAAATCGATCGCGATCGGCATCCCGGTCGACTTTGCACCGTACGGATTCATGGGCCCGGACCTGAAGCCGCAGGGCCTCGATGTGGCGGTCGCGCAGATGATTGCCGACAAGATGGGCGTCAAGGCGGAACTGGTGCCGGTCAGCACGCCCAACCGCATTCCGTACCTGCAGACCCGGAAGATCGACCTGATCGTGTCCGCGCTGGGCAAGAACGCCGAGCGCGCCAAGGTGATCGACTTCACGATCGCCTATGCACCGTTCTACCAGGCCGTGTTCGGTCCGAAGAGCCTGAGCATCAAGAGCTTTGCCGACCTCGGCGGCAAGACCATTGCCGTGACGCGCGGCACCATCCAGGACGACGTGCTGCAGCAGGTCGCGCCGCCTACGCTAAAGATCCAGCGGTTCGAGGATGACAACTCCACGGTGGCCGCGTTCGTGTCGCAGCAGACCCAACTGGTCGCCACCGGGGCCGCGGTGGCCGCCGCAGCGATCCAGAAGTACCCGAAGGTGGATGCCGAGTACAAGCTGCTGCTGAAGGACTCACCGAACTTCATCGGCGTGCGCAAGGGCGATACCGCGCTGCTGGGCAAGGTCAACGACATCCTGCGCCAGGCCAAGGCCGACGGCACGCTGGGCGCCTACGCGCAGCGCTGGCTCGGCCGCGGCACGGGCGAGCTGCCGGAGTAACCCCCGGTCAGGCACCAGTCCGCGGCGGCATGCGCTGCCGCGGGTCCTTCCATCGGTTTCGTCAGGCTGTTTCGCATGATTTCCTTCGATTTCTGGCCCGTCCTTTCCCAGTGGCCGTTCCTGCTGCAAGGCATCTGGTTGACTGTTCTGCTGACGGCGTTCTCGGCGGCCGCCGGTACCTTGCTCGGTATCGGTTGCGCCTGGGCACGCCTGCACGCGCCAGGGTGGATCCGCGCCATCGTCGGCGGCTACGTCGAGGTGATTCGCAACACGCCTTACATCATCCAGCTGTTCTTCGTTTTCTTCGGCCTGCCGTCGATCGGCGTGCGGCTGGCGCCGGAGGTGGCATGCGTGCTGTCGATGACACTGAACCTGGGCGCCTATGCCTGCGAGATCGTGCGCGCCGGCCTGGTGTCGACACCGCGTGGCCAGATCGAGGCGGCACAGAGCCTGGCGCTCGACCGCTGGCAGATCTTCACGCGCGTGGTGCTGCCACCTGCGCTCAAGCGCGTCTGGCCCGCGCTCGTCGGACAGGTCATCATCGTGATGCTGGGCTCGTCGGTCTGCAGCCAGATCTCGGCGGAGGAGGTGTCCTATGCCGCGAACCTCATCGCGAGCCGCACCTTCCGGAACTTCGAGTCGTACATCGTCGTTACCGCGGCGTACCTTGCGCTGGCGGTGCTGGTGCGCCAGGCCCTGAACTGGATCGGGCCGCGGTTCGTATTCGGCCGCTGAGAGGAGGCGGCCATGATCGAGTTTTCCCTGTGGGACATCTTCCGTAACCTGCTGCTGGCGCTGCGCTGGACGATCGGCCTGTCGCTGATCGCTTTCGCCGGCGGCGGCATTGTCGGCCTTCTGCTGCTGGTGGCGCGCATCGCCGACGTGCCGGGAGTCCGGCGCGGCATTGCCCTGTACGTTCAGCTGTTCCAGGGCACGCCGCTGCTGATGCAGCTCTTCCTGACCTATTTCGGACTGGCGCTGATCGGTATCGAGACCTCGGCGCTGTTTGCCGCCGCATTGTGCCTGACGCTCTATGCCAGCGCTTACCTGACGGAAATCTGGCGCGGGTGCGTCGACGCGATTCCGCGCGGGCAGTGGGAAGCATCGGCCAGCCTTGCACTGAACCTGCGCGAGCAATTGCGCTACGTGATCCTGCCGCAGGCGGCGCGGATTGCGGTGGCACCGACTGTGGGGTTCATGGTACAGGTCATCAAGGGAACGGCGCTGGCTTCCGTCATCGGATTCGTCGAGGTGACCAAGGCCGGGCAGATGATCTCGAACGCGACCTTCCAGCCTTTCCTGGTCTACAGCTGCGTCGCGCTGCTGTACTTCGCCCTGTGCTTTCCGCTGTCGGTCTGGAGCCGCAGGCTAGAACGCCGGCTGCAGCCGCACGGCTGAGCTGGCGCGCATCCCACCGACCCATCACCAGCCAACCAACCTTCCATCCATGTCCACGTTACACGCGACCACCGAGCATTTTGCCCTTGTCGACATCGAGGGGCTGCGCAAGCGGTACGACGACAATGAAGTCCTGAAGGGCATCGACCTCAGGATCGGCCGGCGCGAAGTCGTCTGCATCATCGGCCGCAGCGGGTCCGGCAAGAGCACGCTGCTGCGCTGCCTGAACGGGCTCGAGCATTTTCAGCAAGGCAAGTTGTCCATCGATGGCCAGGCGCTGCGCCACGGCGACGCGAAGGCAATCCGCGAGCTGCGCCAGAGCGTCGGCATGATCTTCCAGAATTTCAACCTGTTTCCGCATCTGACTGCTTGCCAGAACGTGATGCTCGCGCCGACGCTCGTCAAGGGTGTGCCTAAGGCGGAAGCGCACCGGCGCGCGCAGGCCTTGCTGCAGCGCGTCGGCCTTGGCGACAAGTGCGACAGCTATCCCGACCAACTCAGCGGTGGGCAGCAGCAGCGTGTCGCGATTGCGCGCGCACTGGCAATGGACCCATCCGTGCTGCTGTGCGACGAGATCACATCGGCACTGGACCCGGAACTCGTGGGCGAGGTGCTGAGCGTGGTCGAGTCGCTCGCTGCCGACGGCATGACGCTGATCATGGTCACCCACGAGATGAACTTTGCGCGCAAGGTCAGCGACCGCATCGTTTTCATGCATCAGGGCAAGGTGCATGAGACCGGCGCACCGGAGCAGATCTTCAGCCAGCCGCGTACCCCCGAGCTGCAGCAGTTCCTGTCCGCCATGCATGGCTGACAGGCCAGCGCCGGCGCTGGCCGACGCACGGGTGTGTTCCGCGGCCCGGCAGGCTTCGGACCGGCTGGCGCTGGCGCCAGCGGTTCTCAGTCCAGCACCTGCCCCACCATTATCCGGCGTAGCCGGGGTCATCGTACTTTTGGTGCGAAATCTGGCGGTTCCGTCCTTCAAACCGTTTGCAATCAGGGACTTGGAAGATCGGCTGGTATGCAGGGAGGAGTAACCGGGAAAGCCTTGCCGCAGGCGGCATTCCGGCTTGCTAGCGCCAGATTTCGCACCAAAAGTACGATGACCCCAGATCGGAGCAGGCTCACGGCGCGTGCGTGGCGGAAGGCGTGAGGGCCTTTCCTTCCTTGCGGCGTGACTCCAGCCGCCCTCAGACGAGCGCTCGTGACACAGTTGAGGATCGATCCGTTTTTGAACGGGCGGTGCGGCGCCTGGATGCGTAGGAATAATTCCCGATGTATGCTTGACGGGCGCGCCTTCTCCACGTATCGGAGCACGGCTTCGCCCGGTTCGCGTAGCAATGGAAGTTCGGAGTAGGTTCCTGTCTTTGAGTGGCGCACGCGAAGAATGTCCCGCCTCCAGTCGAGGTCGTCCAGGCGCAAATTGACGACCTCTGCAGCACGTAATCCGTAAGTCGACAACAGGATCAAGATGGCGTAGTCGCGCAGACCAACTGGCGAGAGATCCTTCCGAGTCACCTCCAGAACGCGCTGCACTTCCTCTGTCCGAAGGGCGACCGGAATATCTTCGTGCTCATAGATGTGCGGCCCAATCACGGCGCTCGCGAGATCGACGGCAGTGCAGCCCGTGCGCGATAAGTGGCGAAGGAAATCACGGAGGCAGACGGTTCGATCTTCGATGGAACTGCGCCGCAATCCGTCACAACATTGCTTCAAGTACGCGTCAAGATCGCAAACGCTCAGATCAGCAAGACCCTGCTTGTCTGCTCGCTGCCCGAGTGACGTCAGGAATTGCAGCGCATGCTTGGTGCGCTTGGCTCGTGTCAGTGGGTGCAGTCCACGCAGGTCGCGCAACCACGCATCGTAGTCCTTGACGATGTCGCGATGAAAGACTTCGAGCGCGGTGCATGGTGGATCCGAAACTGGCCATGTTCCATGCACAAGACGCAGCATCATATTGATGGCACCGGTGTATCGATGTCGCCATCTCTGAAACGGAGGCAACTTGCTGTACCGTTTCCGCGAGAGCCGATATTGCCCGCGCAAGAACCGCGTCACGTGCGCCGAGCGAACGGCTTCGATCGACAGTCCATTACGGTTGCAGTAATCCAGTAACTGACGTACGCGGGCCGGATACCACCGCTGGATCCGTAGGGAATATCCTTCGGCCCTCAGATGAGCCTGCAGTTTCTCGATCAATAGCTCATCAGTTGATAGCGAAGCGGACATGTGAACCTCCTCGGAGAAGACGAAGTATGAGGATGCCACGTGCCCATAATGGAAAGCAGAATCGCAAAAGGATACGAACTGTCCTGCGACTCGGCAGTGTCCTTCCGATTACGGGATTCTTCGTATTAGGCGAGTAATCGAAAGCTTGCGATTACTCACCGGGAGGGAATTCGAGTCGGTCAAACTGCTCGGGCTCGCGTTGTACAAGCCGGCCGGCGAAGCGCTTGACGCTGTTGTAGGCGCCGGTGAAGCCGAACTGATCGACCAGGTCCTGGTAGATGGCGGTGTAATTGCGCCGCAGGCGCAACTGCGCCTCGATCCACTCCCGATACGGCTCACAGGACGAGGGGCGATTCGCCGGTGGCCGGGGTGGGGGAATTTACCTCCGCCTGACGCTGTGCAAGGCGGCGGATGGTTTTGCGGTCAACGCCGGTGACGCGCTCGATCTCACGTTGGCTCTTGCCGGCGGCCAGCAGCGTCAGGACGGTAGTTTGCAGATGTGGCTTCAAGACGTTCACCCCTCCCCCCTGTCAACGACAAAGGGATCAAAGTTACGTCCTGCCAGCAGGATGCCCCTGGAGGTACCGCGACCGGTCGCTACCGCATTGCTACGCAGTCATCAGGTGGGGGAATTTAAGCGGCCAAAAGTGGGGGAGTTTGACCGGCCAACGGGGGTGGTGTGCCAATGTATCTGTGCGCCCGTCGTAGAGGGCGTTGAGCGTACCCATATCCGGCGGTGTCACACCGACCTGAGCCCCGACATGCGCCCAGAGAAATCTGGGCACTTGCTTGCAGGCGTCCAGCGTGCGTCCCGTCATGCGGATAAAGCCGATGTGTACGGCAACGACCAGGCGATACCAAGGGCTGCGCCGAGCATCAATCAGCGCCCGTTCCTTGGGCGAGTAGGTGAAGAACGTGGCAAGCTCGAACTCGCTGAGTTCCCGAGGGATCTGCCGCATCCCGAGGTAGGCCAACCGCCAGTGATCCATCGCGCTCTCCCAAGCGTGAGACGGACTACGGAGGGTAGCGGCAATGAGAAGGGGTCGCAATGCCCAGAGCACGAATGTGCTGTTTATTCCACTCCAAAAGAGCAAGCAACAGCAGTCAGCAAACTATTGATTTATCGTGATATTTCTAGCAAATCGCCCGGAAACCCGCATGAATGCTCGGGGCAGCTATCCCGGTAAATTGCACCGAAATCAAAGGGGCACCTGCTCCCATGTCATGCCGGCCTCAGCGGCCAGCGACACGTACTTGGACACCACGCCTTTGGAGATTTGCAGCGCCGCGGCAATGCTGGCGTGCGACAGTCCGGACTCGTGTTTGAGTCGTAACACGTCTTTGATCATGCGTATCGTCATGGGGGGCTTGGGCATCGCTTCTCCGTACAAAAACGCAGAAGGTTACCCACAGCCTGGGTTGAACAATACGCAACATCCCCACCCGGACCCAGCGCGAGCAGGACATCACCATATCAGCGTGAAATGCCTGCCCGGCGGTCCGGTCACGATCGCCGGAACGGGTGGGCACGATAAACCGGAAATGCCGGTCACGATGCCGGAATTCGCGGTCACGATAATCAGGAATGACCGGTCACGATCGGCCGGAATACGCAAAATCACCCAGCCGCCGCATGGTGAACAAGCTTTCAGTAAAGGTGTCTGCGCGGCGCATGAATGATTGGTTGGATGAGGTCCTTAGATGAACGCTTCAGCCAGCCGTCGCGCTGACGTCCGCCGGAGGTATTTCAGCGGCCTGTTAGGCGGCGCCCTAGGTTTGGCTGCACACGGGGCTCACACTTGCATGCGATAGAATGACTGGCATCAATTATCGCGATGCGCAACTACGGCTTATGGCGCTTGTTCACGTGACGTAGGAGCGTACGTCGGGCTCGTGTGCGAGCACCAATGTTGTGCGTCGCGGCTCCTCTGCAAAACAGCGCCCCAACGGCTCACATCGCGCCGCGACGCTCCATCTGCCTACATTTTTATTGTTATCCAATGCAGCTCGAAGACATCAATTCGCAGAACGGCTTTCTGAACACAGCGCGCAAAGAGCGGAAGCGTGTCGAGGTGTACCTAGTCAACGGCATCAAGCTGACCGGTACAATCGAGTCATTCGACCAGTTCGTGGTGATGCTCAGGGGGGCCGGCGGCACGCAAATTGTCTACAAGCGAGCAATATCGACCATACAAGTGCCGACAGGCGTCCGGCAACCGGGTTCAGGCGCTCGTCCCGAAGGGCGCACGAACTCCGGTAGTGAGTCGAAGGAAGGTGCTGTTGCCACGCGAAAGCGCAGTGTCACGGGGCGGGATAGCGGAAACGAGTAGCCCCCTTTTTCACTTTTGCAGCCTGCGAAAGCCGGTATGTTCGGCCGGCACCTCAAGTGTTACATGTTCACGTCGCGCATTTTTCGTCTCTTGCTTTCCTCGGCATTACTAGCGAGCCAAGGAAGCTTCACCCAGTCCTATGTCGAATGTAAGCCTCTGGACAAGGCGGAACTTAAACCGGCTCCCAAGGCGACGTTGTTGTATCTTCGTTGTCGCGGGAGACAGACATCGCATGAAGCTCAACGCATCAAGGGCGCTTCGCAGAAGTTCAAGGACGACTTGTTGTTTGCGTGCCAGGACCAGGTGATTGCAGTCGAGCATGAGCTGCGCGTGAGTCACGGCTTCACGAGGGAGTCGCTGGCTAGAGAGAGGTGCGATTACTGAGTTCACAGCTCGAATGGTGCAATCAATAAAGACTCTCGCTGGGCCTTACTGCAGGACGGGGTTCGGCGCGCCAATTGGACGTGCCCTCCTATAGAGTGCTGGAGCGCCCCGACAGGCTCCATGCATATCGCCCTATTGTTGCGATTATGAATTGCTCTAATTTGAAATCCAGACAGACTTTTTTACCGCGCGAGGCAAGGGTAAGCCCCGAGCCCCTCTTTCAAGACGCCAGCTTTAGTCCCTCAGGTTCCAACGGTCGTGACAAAGCAGCAGCAATCCTATGGGTTCGCCTGCAAATGGCGCGGCATGGCATATCGATGGCCGATTTGGAGGCAACAGGCTGCTTCCAGCGTCCGGCTGCCAACGGTCCTGCTCTTTATAGGAATGCAGCAGGGAACGCTGGGACGGCCATGGGCCGCTTCCCGATTGGCTGCAAAGGGCCGTGAACGCAGGGCAAAGCGTTGAGCATTTCCGCGTTGAGTGACAGAGGTGTACGCCCGGCAGCTATTTTGGCAGTCCTAGGACGCACCGCATGATATTCCCGTGGTGAGGTGACATCTTGCGGTGCTCTGCGTTAATCTTTGCGCGTGATGCTTCTGCGGGTTAGCGTGGTGGCGTAACGCACCCTTGACTCGCTTCGCGACAAACAGTGGCACATAGTCTTGAATGCGCGCCTCTGAAATGAAGTCCTGCAATGTTTCACCGTAGATTTTCGCATATCGGCTCCCCTCGGCGAAAAAAAGCGAACCGAAGTTCGCACAAGAAAATTCCGGGGCTGCGCGTGCGCGCTAGGAAATGCTATAGGGCAGGGCCAGCACCTTTGTCGTGGGCCAATTGCTTTGTGGTTTTCTTGGCCGTTTCGTCGGACGCGCCGGCGGGCGTCGAAAAGGCTGATTGCCATGCTGCTAGGACAGATTCGCTTCCTGTGGGCGCGTTCTTCGCGAGGTTTTCGAATAACTCCTGCGCATCGCGTTGACATTGCTGGAGGTGCGCTTGGGCGGCCGCCGAGAATTCGCCTTGAATGCTCGACACGATTTCGGAGACCTGGCGGCTGTACGACGCCGCCTTTTCTGCTACGGGCTGCGTCAGGCGCACAGGCAGGGCAAGCCACTCTTGCTGGTTGTTGGCGGAAAGCGTCTTGCTCAGGATTTCCTGATTTTCGGCGAAGGTTGATTTGACTGCTTGCAGATTTAGCTCAGCTAGCTTTTCGATGCCTTCGAAGGCTATGGTCGACAGACCAAGGAGCCTTTCCACACCTGCTTTCTGCGCGGAGATGGATTGTTCGGGGATAGGAGTGCTCATCACTGCTCCATAGGGTGAGGCTGCGAGTGTTCGAGGGGAACTCTGAATCGGGACACGAATAGTGCGCCGCCAGGGTGAAAGTCTTTGCTGCGTTGCGGCAAAAATCATTCTAGGGGCGATTGCTCGGAAGTCAACTGTTTCTCGCGTGGGCACGCTTGCGTGCTCGTAATGAAGTCGAGTTTCCGGTTGCCCGGAGAGGGCGTAGCAGATGCCGCCCACGCATTGAACGCAATCGACACATGTCGATTTGGTGTCAAACAAGTGCACCAAAAGGCTGATATCGAAGGAATTGCGGATTAGCCTTGATGCTGCTCGACGTTAGTATGTTCGCCACTTGGGCGTCATGTGAAAAGGCGCGCGCCGACGGCGCCAGAACAGTGTTTGCACTATCGCAATTCGCATCGCATACAGAGTGCTGATGCTCAGGTCCCGCGCGGAATTGTGTGTAGGCGCCGCATTTGCTGCGTGGTCTGGTTGGCACGACCCGGCAATGACCGCTCACAAAGGTCAGACGGTCAGCGCTCGTCTTCGGCCTATCGCGACTGCAGGCGGAAACACCGCCAGCAGCCGATAGGCCGAAAGAAGAACAACGCGCGCAAACCGGCCAGTTGCGTGGTCTCGACGCATACGTAGCGTCTCTGGCCCGCACGGGTGCGGCTGAAGTCAGCTACGCGGACCGATGTCGTGGGACCAGGCGCGAACAGCCGGCAATCAGTGCGCAATGACGCTTACTTCGGAACGAGTATTCCAATGCCTGAGATGGAGAACCCGGCAGAGTCCGCCAAAGAAGGTGTCGTCTTGCAGCCGTCGTGGCGCTAATGCCGGTACACATATCGCGCGGGGTCTTGCTTAAAAATCGTGCGCGAAGCTTCAGATTCGAAGAAGTATGTCCGACCTTCAAAATTTGCCGTGATGGCGTGAGCAACGTCGACCTTCTTCCCTGTGACGGGGTCGCGGGCAGTAGGGCTGTACTCCTGCGTTGTATGGCGGCGCTGCACGCTCTCTTGATTGGTTCGGCGACTTATGAATCGCTGCCACGCTATCAGGGCGACGACGGCCAGCCCGCCAAGCAGGAGCCATGAGAGATTCTGTGAGAGCCAGTCCATGATTAGGCTTCCTGGTCAGGGAAGTAGGCAGCTGCCATGTGGTCAGGTAGGACGTTGACAGTATGCTACCGCCAGGTCGCGGGAGCCATAAGGGAAAGGTTCGTGAGGTTGCCGTTCACTATGTACTCGCACTTCGCGCCCTGGCGGGACCCGCAGCGTGTACGGCCCTAGGCTAACGGGGAACGGCAGTACAGCTGCTTGGCTCGGGATACAGACTCTCTCGAATTGCGGCGTGAGAACAAGTTGCACCTAGTCTACGAGCATCCCTTGTATGTGCTTCATCAAACACGTGACGTCCCCTTGCCTTGGCATCCCTTTGCCGGCGGGCCTTCCGCGTGTCTGGCGGCCATTATGGCGGAGTTAGCCTTTGAGCCCTGAGGAGACCACCTGTCGGCAACGAGCCTACTATTGGATGCGATTGCAGAGGCATTGCGCTGGAGCATCTCGTTGTCATTACGGACATGACTGATGGTCCTGGCGTCTCGGTTGTGTGGCACTGCCCGAAGTCGACCATCAACCGCCGATGAACGACATTTCGACTTTGGGCTGGTTGGGGGCGATAGTGTTTGCAGCGCGCTGCTCCGAATAGTGGTCAGTTCGATGCAGCCAAAGGTCGGCCACTCGCCGACGCAGGGCGTCATCCGATTCCCCTCCACGCAATGGGGCACGGATGTCCAGGCCATGGGAGGCAAACAGGCAAGTGAAAAGCTGGCCGTTCGCGGACAGCCGCAGCCGTGTGCATTTGCCGCAGAAGGGTCTTGAGACGCTCGAGATAACGCCGACTTCTCCCTGCCCATCGGCGTAATGAAATCGAACTGAAGTGTCCGATGGTCTGTCACGCCCGGCCGGGACGAGCGGGAAGGCTGATTCGATGGTCCGTATCACCTCGGACGAAGGGACAACCGACTCCAGGTTCCAGCCGTTACTCGTGCCGACGTCCATGAATTCAATGAACCGAACTTCGATGCCGGTCCCCTGGAAGTGGCGCGCCATGGGCAGAATCTGCATTTCATTCACGCCGCGCTTGACGACCATATTGACCTTGACTGGCGAAAAGCCTACGCGCAGCGCCGAGCTAATGCCCTCAAGAACGCTTGCTGCGGAGAAGCCAACTCCGTTCATCTGCTGAAACACGGCTTCGTCGATTGAGTCGAGACTGACCGTGACGCGTTTCAGCCCCGCGTCCCGAAGCGACTGTGCCTTGCGGCTAAGCAGTGAGCCGTTCGTTGTCAGCGACAGGTCGATGTCGTCGCCGCCGGGCGTTCTTAGCTTCGCCAACAACTCTACCAGGTATTCAAGGTCCTTTCGCAGTAGTGGCTCCCCGCCTGTCAGGCGAATTTTTTCGACGCCGAGGCCGACGAACACACGTGCAATACGCTCGATTTCCTCAAAGGTGAGCAATTCAGCTCGGGGCAGGAAGGGGTAGGCCTTACCGAAAACCTCCTTCGGCATGCAGTAGATGCAGCGGAAGTTACAGCGGTCTGTTACCGAAATGCGTAAGTCTCGCAACGGCCGAAGTCGCGTGTCCTGAACCGGCAATGGAACAGCGGGACATCTGTGGTGCGGAAGTAGTTCTCTGCAGGGTGGAAGGCAGTGACATCCACCAGAGGAATCACGCGCCCCAGGGTGAATGATTTCATTGCGCCACCTATCCAGCTCGTGCTCAGCTGCAGACAGAAATGGGAAGGGGCCGGCAACGCGCCGGCCCTCTGCCGCCTATGTGAAGCGGCGGCTCTTGAAGCTCACCGTTTGCTTGTAGTCGTCCATTGACCCCACGCGTCGAACGTTCGCCCACGTGCCTTTGTAGTAAGGAACGATGTTGCGGTCCGTCCATGTCGTCGTGACGTTATCCTGGATGCCGTTGACATGGCCAAACACCATGAACGTCTGGTCATGCTTAATCTCGGCAGCCGGATAAGCCATCGCATAGGTGGCCCCGAAGTCGTTGAAGACCTCGACGATGTCCCCCGCAGCAATCCCTAGTTCCTGCGCGTCTCCGGGGTTCATTTCGATATAGGCCATCGGGTCTCGCGTGCGGACGAAGTCGTTGTACTGGTCGTGATAGACCGTTTGCCACACTTCATTTGTGCGGCCGTTGTTAATCCAGAACCGGTACTTCGCCTTCTGGTCTGCTATGAGCTTCGGCAGACCAGGCCATGGTGACGGCTTGAACTGTGCCTTGCCGTCCGGCGTGTCGAATTTACCGTCCATATACATCATCTCTGTGCCGACAAGCTTGCCGCCTTCCCACGCCTTCGCTGGCAGCTGCACTCCGTTATTGGCCATGACACGCAACCGTTCATAGGTCACGAGATTGCCCGTATCGCCGCCCTGGCTGTCAATCTTCCCAGCTCCCGGCTGTCCAGCTTTGCGGAAGCCATCGTTGAACGCATCCTCCTCAGTCTTCCAGTCAAAGCCTTCAAACCGGGCCGCCATCTTCGCGTTGCCATCCTTGCGGTACATGTCGCGCAGCGTGTTGGCGATGCGAGCCGCGATAATGCAATCGGGTAGAGCAGTTCCGGGCGGTTCCATGAACCTTTCAGAGAGCCGCATACGCCGTTCGCCATTCATGGAAGTCAGATTCATTTCGCCAGGATGCGCCGCAGGCAACATCAGATGTGCAGCTTCTTCGAGCTTGGTCGGGTAGAGGTTGATGCTCGCTACAAACAGCCCACCCTTGCCGGTCGCATCATAAATAACATCGACCATTTGCTCGGTGGTCACGCCACGGGCGCGTTGCATCGCATCCTTGACTATTTGCGACCTGCGCAGAACGACTTCGCGCAACTGCTGAGCGTTGTTGCTGGTCTGGAAGTTATTGCAAGCCCACCAAGTCATCATCCGGCCCTTGTCGTGGATGAGTTCCTGGTCAATGTATATCTTCTTGTCACCGGGGTAAGGAGGCCGGGTGTAGCCTTCCTGGTGACCGCCCATACGAACGCAGCCGGTACCTCGCCGTCCGACATTGTGCGTCGCGAGCGCAAGGTCCACGAGGGAGGACTGAATCAGATAGTTGTCGTTGCCCCAGATGATGCCCTTTTCATAGGTGTGCATCGTCCTCGGCAATTGGCCCGAAACCTTTGGCTTGTACGACCATTCGGCAGCCGTCCGAATCCTCTCAACAGGCACGCCGGTGATTTTGCTGCAATCTTCAAGCGACAGCTTGTTGGCCTGTACCGCCGCATCGAACCCGCTCGTGTGTGCGGCAATGAACTCGCGGTCAATCCAGCCCTGCTGGACGACGTAGGTGAAAAGGCCATTGAACAACGCGATATCCGTACCCGGCTGGATGTCCAGGTGCAGAACGTTGTCCTTCCCTGCCACCTTTTCGGCAACCGCGATGGTCGGGGTGCGTCTCGGGTCGACGAACACGACCTTTGTCTTCGGACTCGCTTCTCCAGGGAACCACTTTCTCTTCTTGTCAGCCGTCGTTCCATTGAGATTTGGCACCCAATGGTTCAGGAAGTAGTTCGTTTGCGTTTCGTACGAGTTGGCGCCAATGGACCAGATGACGTCGGCGAGTTCGGCGTCCTCGTATGAGTTGTTCAGTTCTCCAATGCCCATCTCACGAGTGGCATGGCATTCGGAGTTGTACGCCGGCCTGTTATGAATGCGGACCATCGGAGTCTGCAGCGCCGTGAACATCAGCTTGCCGCTGCCCCACGTGTTCTCGAATCCACCGCCCGCACCCCCATGGTCAAAGGCAGAAAAGACAATGCCGTTCGGGCCATCCTTGTCGAGCACCTTCTTCATCAGCCCGGCATAAAGCGCCAACGCCTGGTCCCAGGTCGTATCGACCCATTGGTCGCTCAGATAGACACGTGGATTCTTGAGACGGTCCTTTGTGAGCCCGTCTGGGGCGTACATATAGGTTGCCATCTTGCCGCCCCGCGTCGAGCTGAGCCCGCTGTTCACAACGCAGCTCTTGTCCGGGACAATCATGATGGTGTGGCGCGAGCCGTCACGTTCGGTGACGACATTCTCCATCGCGGGCGTCATGACAATCGCGAGCGGCGGCAGCTGCTTGCGAAAATCAAGTCCGAGCGCATTCTGGGTCGGTGCCCGACCACCTTCCTGGGCCTCCGGCCACTTGTAAACGTGATACCCGCACCCGACGATGCAGAAGTGGCAGGTCATGTTTGTACGCTTGGCCGTGACCGGCGGCAGCACAATGCGGTCCTTTTCGGTAGCCATTTTCAACTCCTCGCACTCAAAGGATGTTGGCCTGGCGGCCGTATATCAGGCCTTCCAAGCCGACAGCTGACACCGTTCCAGATTTTTCGTCATAGGTGAGCCTCACCCGGGGCAGATTTTCGGTGGCCTGGCCAGCAACCATTTGTCCAGCTTTTTCCGCATCAAAGATGCTGTAATGGCAAGGGCACTTGAATGTCTTTGTGGCAGGTTCGTATGCCACAGGGCAACCCATGTGAGTGCACATCGCGCTGTAAGCGACGATGTCACCTTCCGGGCCGACACCGCCTGGGACGCGGCTGCCGAGTTTGACAGCGATGCAGGGCGACGCGGCGTCCGGATATGTGAAGGAGACTGGGGTGTTGAGCGCCATCCGCCCGAGTTGCGCCAGACTCTTTCTCGGATACGGGAGCTTAGTCTTGCTTGTGTCAATGGGCGTCGCAGCCGAGGCTGCGGTCGGCGCAAACGCACACGCAGCAGAGGCGGCAACGGAGGTGCCTCCCAGCTTCAAGAACGTCCGGCGGTCGATTTTTAGTTCGGACATGGTTTCCTCCTTGCTTGAATCTTGCTTCCCCAGTCGCTAGCATCGATTGCGTGGCAAGACGTGTGCCAAGCACCTCAGCGGCAATCGGCGGGCTTGTTTACGGGAAACTTGGACGCGGAGGCGCTGGGCGCCGTTACCGTCCAGTAACGGTTCGGGAGGGGGAATGAACCGTGATGTCACCAATTCTTAACATCGGTCGACGTCGGCTCCTCCGTTCTGCGCTGAGCTTGCCGCTCCTCTCGGCCCTTAGGTTCGCCTCAGGCGACGAGCGTCCGTCGATTGCGTTCGGCACCACGGCCGTCTTCCTGGATAACGAAACCAGTCTGCTGGCACGTTGGGCCAAAGAACTCGGAAGCGTTTGCGGTGCCAACGTGAGATTTGTGCAGCGCAATAACTACCGTGAAATCCACGAGCTGTTGGCTGCGAATCGCCTCGATGTCGCATGGGTCTGCGGCTACCCCTACGTCACGCACCAGCAGACCATGCGGCTGATGGCGATACCAGACTACCAGGGGCAACCGCTGTACCGCTCCTACCTGATTGTGCCCAAGGGCGACGCCCAAACTACGCATATCACGCAACTTCGGAATCGTGTGTTCGCGTTCAGCGACCCGCAGTCGAACTCAGGCTTCCTGGTGCCTACCACGGAGCTGATTCGGGCAGGCATACGGCCAAGCGCATTCTTCAGGAAGACCTTCTTTACGTATGCGCACCGGAAGGTGGTCGATGCGGTGAGTTCTGGACTGGCGGATGGCGGTGAAATAGATGGATACGTCTACGACACGATTGAAAGGCGATATCCCGACCGCACCCGAGACGTAAAGGTGGCGTGGCGTTCTCCGCAGTACGGCTTCCCGCCGATTGTGGCACGCACGAACCTCGACGAAGAGACGTTTCGCCGCATTCAGGGGGCGCTCGTCGGCATGAAGGAACGACCGGAAGGGCGCGACATTCTTCAGCAATTGAACCTCGACGGCTTCGTGGAAGGTGCCGACAGCGTGTTCGACAGCATTCGCGGGCTAGTCCGGATTTTTGACGCTGGGCCAAGGTAGGCGCCCACAGATGCTTTCCAATCTCAGTTACCGCTACAAGATTCCACTGGCATTGAGCGCGGTCATCCTGCTTACCGAACTCCTCGTAACCGCCGCGCTTGTCAGCCTCGCGTTATCTGATGCGCGAAAGGACCTGGAGAACGGCGCACAGAATCTTTGTCGTGTGCTTACGCTGTCGGTACGTGACCCGATGGTCAAGGACGACGTATGGCGAGCATTCGAAGTTATTCGCACGCCAGTTGCAGTCAAGGATTCGACGAACCCGCTGAAGGAAATCGCGCTCTTTGACGCTCGAGGGCGCGTGTATGCATCGACTGCGCCCCGGAAGGCACCCATTCAGACAGACGTCGCCCAACTACCTGCCGAATACGGCGACGTTCTTTCACACTTGCGTACCGCCGGTGACCGCTTCTACTTCAATTTTCCGGAGCTGCTTGCAACCCATGACGTGACGGCGGGTATGCCAGTGAATTCGGATGACGGGGGGCGTCTGGGATATGTTGTGTTGGTCTACGACGCCAATATCCTCTATGGCCGCATTCGCTCAACGCTGGTCAAACTAGGGGTGGCTACGGTTCCAGCGTTGTTGGTACTCATACCGCTGGGTTGGCTGTGGGGTGACCGGATGGCGAAACCTCTTCTGCGGCTCGCTTCGGCAATGGCTCGGATTGGCAAGGAGCCGGCGGAGAATGTCGGCTCCGAGATGACTGTGCAGGGCAAGGATGAGATAGGCCAGCTGGGTCACCAGTTCCAGGCCATGCTTGGAGAATTGGCTCAGAAGCAGGCATTGGAGCGTGAGGTTGTTGTTTCCGAAAGGCTGGCGGCCGTTGGAAGAGTAGCGGCAGGTATCGCCCACGAAATCAACAACCCGCTGGGCGGCATGCTCAACGCCATCGATACGCTCAACACGCACGGCACACCAGACGCCCAAACCAAGAGAACCCTGGGGCTCCTCGAGCGAGGGTTGGACCAAATTCGGTCCACCGTTGCGGCGCTGCTGGTGGAAGCTCGGCTCGACTCTCCTGCAATGAGTCCGGCCGACTGGCAAGACCTGAGACTGTTGATAGCGCCGCAGATACATGCGAAGCAAGCAGTGTTCAACTGGGAGGTGCGGCAAGCAGAGGCCATCGCGCTCCCCGCCCATTTAGTTCGGCAACTCGTTCTCAATCTGCTGCTGAATGCTGCGACAGCCGTAGAGCACGGAGGGCGGGTCGATTTCCGGGTCTCGGCTCACCCAGCGGAGCTCCAGATAATGGTATCGAACACCGGACAATACATAGCGGGCGTTGCAATGGAACATTTGTTTGAGCCGTTCAGTTCCGCTTGGGAAGCAGGAGAACGGCGTTCATATGGGCTAGGTCTTTGGGTCAGCTATCAAATCGCCACCCAGCTCGGCGGCACCATCGCTGTTGAGAGTGAGCCAGGCCGGACGTTCTTTGTAGTGATGCTGCCGATTGCCTCTTCATAGAGCAGGAGTTCAACATGTCGACTACGCTAATCTGTGTCGTGGAAGACGACCCCATCATGGGGGAGTCCTTGGCAGACAGATTCCGTCTGGAGGGGTTTGATGTGGACTGGCACATCAATGGCGAATCGGCCTTGCGTGCCTTGCAGACTCGCCCGTATCAGGCCGTCATCAGTGATATTCGTCTGCCTGACATCTCGGGAGAGAATCTGTTTGCACGCTCGATGGCCGCACGTACATCTCATCCGCCGTTTGTCTTTATTACTGCCTACGCGTCTGTCGAAACGGCGGTTGACCTGCTGAAGGGAGGTGCTGCTGACTACATCACGAAGCCATTCGACATTGGCGCGCTGGTGGAGAAGGTCAGGCTATTGACAGGAACTGTAATCCCAGACCAGGCCATGCCGGCGCAGAGCGAGCTTGGCGTTTCCGAAGCCATGCGGCGCCTTGCAAACATGGTGCCGCGTGTTGCTGGCCGTGCGAAGTCGATTCTGATTACTGGAGAGTCGGGTGTTGGCAAAGAGGTGCTGGCGCGATTCATTCATCGACATGCGCCGGGCGATGCGACCGCGTTTGTTGCCGTCAATTGTGGCGCCGTGCCAGAGACGCTTCTTGAGTCCGAATTTTTTGGCTACGAGCGGGGCGCTTTCACCGGTGCGGGGCGCCAGAAGAAGGGATACTTCGAACAAGCCGAAGGCGGGACGCTCTTTCTCGATGAGATAGGTGACTTGCCTCTTTCGATGCAGGTGAAGTTGTTGCGAGCGCTGCAAGAACCGCGAGTCACGAGAGTCGGTGGCGAGAAAGAGGTCGAAACCAACTTCCGCCTCATCTGCGCAACCAATCGAGACCTCGCGGAGTTGGTCAGCTTTGGGAAGTTTCGCGAAGACCTGTTTTATCGAATCAACATCTTGCAGCTCCGCGTGCCGGCGCTGCGCGACCGGCCAGACGATGTTCTCTGGCTTGCCCATCGCTTCGTGCGAGACATCGCCAGCAGGCTCGGTGAACCGATGAAGCTATTTCACCCGTCCGCAGAGGCTCGGCTTGCGACCTATGGTTGGCCTGGGAATGTTCGCGAGTTGCAGAACCGCCTTGAGCGCGCGTGCATTGTCTCCCCGCAGAACATGCTTTTCTCGTCCGATATATTCGAAGAGGACGGGGCCCCGGCCACGGCGGTAGTGGATGTGGACACGCCACTCGACGGGTACATGGCTGCGTGCGAAAGCGCGTTCATCCGCGCTGCACTGCTACAGCACCAGGGGCACATTTCTGAGACAGCCCATGCGCTTGGCATTTCCCGGAAGAGCCTCTGGGAGAAGATGCGCAAACATGCAATTGCAGCCGGGCTGCTTCACTGAGGCGCTAAGCCTTAGCTGCTCAGGCAGGAGAGCTCTCATGCAAACGGATTGAAGCGACGGAATGCTTGAGATGCGGCTGGTACGCGTCCATGGCCGTGTGCAGGGTATCGGCTATCGGGAGGCGTGTGTACATCGTGCCCAGGAGCTGGGTGTCACAGGGTGGGTCCGTAATCGTATGGACGAATCCGTGGAGGCGATGTTGCAGGGGTCGCCCGAGCAGCTTGCCGACATGTGCGCATGGTTGAGCGAAGGCATGTCAGCAGCGCTTGTGGAAGAGCTTGAAGTTACCGAAGTGAAGCCACCATTTGCGCGCTTTGACCGTTTCGAGCGCTTGCCTACCGAGTAAGGATAGGCAAGCGCGTGCGGGTTCACCGACTAGGGGTAATCGTCCTTTTCCTGCAGATTGATACGGTTATTAATCAGCCCCGAGTCCCTTGTTGGCGTGGCGTTGGAGCCCATTCGCGTGACCTCATTGCGGCCATCCGAGCACTTGTCGTACAGTTTTGTCTCGAACGACACCCCGAAAAGTGTAGATGTCGGCATTTGCGTATCGCTACGTTGGCAGGGAAGAGTTGCCCGCCCGCTTGACAGAATTTAACCTGCGGCAGTTTTTTCACCTCACCAGTGCTGACATCGCGGCAATACGGGAGCGGTTTCGGGCCGACAGATTCGCCGCAGTCGGCGTACAACTCGTTTGCCTCCGGGCCTTCGGTCGGCCGTTAGACCGGCTTGCTGCCGTTCCGCGAAATCTCCTTCAGTACGTGTGCGAAGCTTTCTCCGCGCCGCTGCTGTCGATTGCCAGCCTGAAGACGTTGTACCAACGGCGCCCGCCCGACGTTGTACGAGCATCAGCAATGGGTCAAGGAGCACCTTGGCATCAAGCCGTTCGATGTCACCAGCCAGGCCGCTTTGCTGGAAATGCTCCGCGTGCAAGCTGCCGCAGCGGCAGACGTGGATGAACTTGTCACCACCGCTCAGCGATGGCTCTACGATCGCTGCCGCCTCATTCCCGGCCAGCGCCAGATCACCGACATGGCACGGCATGCATTTTCCGCCTACGAGGCGCAAATGCTCGCAGCGGTCAACCGCGCAGTGCCGGCGGCCACGCTGCAGCACTGCATGGAATCCGTCCGCAGTCCACGGGCTGACGGCTCTGCAACGCACCTCGAGTGGATCAAGGCGCCTTCCGGGCGCAACGGCCCCAAGAACCTCGCTGAAACGCTGGACAAGATCCGCTACCTGAGGTCCCTCGCTGTGCACGAGTGGAATCTGGATGACATCGCTTTGCCCAAACTGCGTGCCTATGCGCAGAAGGTGCAAGCAAGGCGACCGGCCAAGACCAAAACACTGAAGGAGAGCACCCAGGCGCTTGAACTGGTGTGCTTTCTACGGATGAGTTTGCTGGAACTCACCGATATCGCGATGCACCAGACCAGCCGACGCAGCCAGGATCTGTTCCGACGCGCGGCCAGCACGGCGCAGTCGACGCACACCCGCTCCGCCGTGGAAGACAGGCAGCAGGCGCTCAAGGCCAAGGCCGTCCTGCAAGACAAGAGCAAGTCGACCGAGCAGCGAGTGGATGAAGCCCTGGAGCACCTGGCCGTCGTCACCGACGCGGCGTATTCGAGCTTTGCGTCACACGTGCGCGCGGCGCTGACCGGTGACCATCAGCGGATTCACGCTCTGCTGTCGGGCCTGGAAGGCCTGGAATTCGGCGGCAGGGAGGACGGTCCCGGCTTTGCGAACCTCAAGGCGTGGCGCGACCTGCAGACAAGGAAGCTCAATGCTCTGCCAGAAGACTTTACGGAGACCGGCGTTGGCACGGCGTGGCATGACCTCGTCCATGATCCTGACCCAAAGCGCGGCTATCAGGCCTTCTCTGCCTGCACGATGATGTCGCTACGAAATAGCCTGCGTCGGGGCAGCGTATGGATTGACCACTCGATGCGCTTTCGTGATGGCGACCAAATGCTCATCCCTGCCAAGGAGTGGGAGCGCGACCGTGTCAAGTATCTCGGGCTATTGGGCCTGCCAGTCGCGGCTGATACCTTCATCGAACAGCTACTGGATACGCTTCGTGCTGGCGTGGCTGCTGTGGCCGAGGCCTCCGCTCAAGGCAAGATCGAAATAGGAGACGATGGCATGCTTCACCTGCCGGCGATTGTGCCGCTGGAGCAGGACGATGAGCCGCGCCGCACACGCGACTTGATCTACAAGACAATCGGCGATGTGCAGTTGCCGGACCTATTGCTGGAGGTCGACGCCTCGACCAATTTCAGCGAGGTGCTGCTCGGGCACCGGGCGAAGTCCGTGGCCGAACTGCTGTCGACCTACGCGGCCTTGCTCGCCCATGGCACCGAGATCGATGCCAAGGGCATTGCTGCGATGATTCCCGGCATCGACACCGCCCCGGTGTCACTTGCCATGCGAGGGCTGGAGACCCATGGCCGTTTGCGCCGGGCCAACGAGGTGGTGGCTGATTTTCAAGGAAAGATCCCATTAGCCACGCACTGGGGCACCGGGCAGAAGGCATCGGCCGACATGATGTCACTGGACGTTTCACGACATCTGTGGATCACTCGTGTCGATCCACGTCGACGCACCTACGCGACCGGCATCTATACCCACGTGCTCGACAAGTGGGGCATCGTCTATGACCAACCGATTGTCTTGAACGAGCGTCAGGCTGGGGTTGCCATCGAGGGCGTAGAGCAGCACAACCGCAGCGAGGACCGTATCCGCCTGTCGTTACTGGCAGTGGACACGCACGGCTACACGAACGCCGCGATGGCCTTGGCCAAGGGCTTGAGTTTCGATCTATGTCCGCGGCTGCGCGATCTGGCGGAGCGCAAGCTGTACCTGCCCGCAGAGTTCAAAGTGCCGGAGGTATCGAGCGTGTCACCTCGAAGCGATTGTCCTTGAGAGCCATACGCCTGGGTTGGGACGATTTCCTACGGGTGCTGGCATCGATCCGTATCGGCCGCATTAGCGCTGAGCTCGCCATGCAACGGTTGGGCAGCGCCGCCCGGACCAACAAGGCGCACAAAGCTGCCGAGCATCTCGGCCGGCTGTTGCGTAGCATTTTCCTGTGCGACTACGTGACCATTGAAGACTTCCGCCGCGAAATCCATACGTTGCTCAGCCGAGGGGAGTCGGTGCACCAGTTGCAGCGCGCGATCCATGCTGGCCGGGTACCACACGAACGCGGCCGACGAGGCGATGAGCTGACGGCGATCTCGGGGGCGCACGCGCTTCTGACCAACATCGTTCTGGCGTGGAATACCCACCGCATGAACGATGTCGTCGAGCGACTTCGCAAGGGGGGCACGAACATCGAGGACGCTTGGCTGCGCCGCATGGGGCCGGGGCATTCCGGGCACATCAACTTCCGGGGGATTCTCAGCTTCGGTGTCGAGCGCTACATTGACGCGCTGATCCAAGGCCGTGGCGCAACAATCCGACAGGCTATGGCATAACTGCAACAGCAAACGCCGCAGAGCAAAATCTGCCACAGATTGGCACCGCAGTGGCTCGAGGCCGAAATACGGCAGTACCTTCGCAGCGGCAGCTACGACAGCAGCTTCGCAGGCTGGCCAAGCTTGTTTTACGCTCGTGTAGATCCGCGTAGGCGCACCCATGCAGTGGGTATCTACACGCACGTCTTGGACCAGCATGGCATTGTGTACAACCAGCCCATCGCCCTTAACGAGCGCCAGGCGGGGGTCGCAATTGAAGGGGCAGTGCGCCACAGCGACACGCGCGAAGACGGTGGCCTGCTCACGCTTGCCGTTGATACGCATGGGTATACGAACGTGGGGATGGCCGTATCGAAGCTGCTCGGCTTCGATCTATGTCCGCGGCTACGCAATTTGTCGGAGCGCAAGCTCTATCTGCCACGGGGTATGGAGGTGGCCAAAGATATTGCTCCCGTCGTGGATCATGGTATCTCACTGAAGCCCATTTGCGACGGCTGGGACGGGCTGCTGCGGATCGTTGCATCCATCAAGTCAGGGCGTGTCAGCGCCGTCGTCGCGTTGCAGCGATTCGGCAGCGCAGCCCAAGGGGATCCGATTTATCGGGCGGCGGAACAGCTTGGCAAGCTGCTGCGGACCCTGTTCCTGTGCGACTATTTCAGCAACGTCGAGTTTCGCCGGGAACTGCACGCGCTGCTCAATCGCGGTGAGTCGGTACACGAGCTCCAGCGTACGATTTACACGGGTAAGGTCGCGCCGGAGCGCGGCCGTCGTCGTGACGAAATCATCGCGATTTCTGGCTCGTTGACCCTGCTGACGAATCTGGTGATTGCCTGGAACACGCAGCGCATGCAGGCGACAGTCGACGCGTGGCGCGGCAAGGGGCAGCGAGTCGAGGACGATTGGCTGCGCCGAATGGGGCCGGCGCATTCGGCGCATGTGAACTTTCGGGGCACGTTGCAATTTCCCCTCGAGCAGTACCAGGACATGCTGCTCGAAGCGGCGCCCTGGCAGCGTGCGGCAGGATCGTGAGGGCCACCTTCAAGGAGGAGGCAAAATGGACATCAATACCGACGCGATCGACGAGGTTGTCCTCGCGCTGCTCTACCTGAATTTATGTGGGGAGAATCGTGCGTGGCGGAGCTTTGACTGGGACGCATTGAACCGTCTGCACGAGAGAGGGCTCATCGGGGATCCGGTGAACCGCGCGAAATCGGTTTGGCTAACGGAGGAGGGCTTAGGCGAGGCCGAGCGGTTGTTCACGAAATACTTCGTCCGCCCTGAGGGCTAGCAATTGGATACGGGGCGCATGTGATCTATAGCTCGCAATACCACAAGGGCTGCGCTTGCGGGCAAGGCGGGCAAGGCGGGCAAGGCGGGCAAGGCGGGCGCCAGATTTTGCATCGAAAGGATGCAAGGTAGTGAACTTTCCGGTTTCTTAACGCTTTGATTTGTAAGGATAATTCTTAGTTCACCGCCAGATTTTGCACGAAAAGTACGATTACCCCACGCTGCACCGCCGCCTGACGGCGCTCGTCGACGAGTCGCCGAAAGCGTTCATCACGCGCATCCGGCTGGAGACGGCATGCGTGTGCTCGAAGGCAGGGCCACCAGCATCAAGTGCGTTGCCCTGCGGAGTGGCTACGAGGACGAAAGCAGCTTTCGGCGTGCTTTTTTCCCGTTCGCGGGCATGAGCCCGAGCTCCTATCGCAACTGGTCAAAACAGCGCCTGGACACAGCGGCGCCGTCGAGGCCCATGCCAGCGCACGAAGGGATGCCTGACCGTCCAGTCCTGCGACAGTCCTGAACGGCCCGGTTTTCCCAAACTGCGCAAACACCCTCACTTTTCCCCAAGGCGGCCGGCGGTCTCCGGAACGATCGCCGCACCGGCCAGGTAAATGGCAGTGACCACCGCGACGAAGATCCCCAGCACTTTTGGCAGGTCGGCGGGGGTGCTCGCGCACAGCGACGCAAACGTCGGCATCATGCCGCCGATGGCAAAGCCGATATTCCATGACAGGCCAGTCCCCGTGGCACGGATGCTGGTGGGGAACCGTTCGTTCAGGAAAATGAGGATCGGAGCAAAACCCATGCTGCCCAGCATCGCCAGCGCCACGGCATACATGCCAAGCGTGGTGACATCCGGCACCGCGGGCATCCGTTGGTAGATCAACGGCAGCAGCACCACGTTCAAGGCGCCGATCAGCAGGAAGGATCGCTTGCGACCAATCAGCGTGCTGAGGTGACCGGCAAATATCGATGCCACGATAACGCCGACACTGCTGGCCATCAGGATGGCCGCGGATGCGCCCGCCGGTGCCTTCACCACGACCTTGAGGAAGGTCGGCAGATAGCCTGAGGTCAGGTAGTAGGCGCTACCACCGCCGATCGTGAGCAGGATGTTGACAACAAGGACGCCGCGGTACTTGCTGGAGAACAGGACACGCAACGGGTTCTCAACTGGAGCGGCATGTCCCTTGGCCGCCTGCAACTGCTTCCACAGCGGCGACTCCTCCAGCGAATTGAAGATGAATAGGCCGAGCACCGAGCTGATGATGCCGGAGAAGAACATGCAGCGCCAACCCCAGGTGTCGAACGCATCCCCGGGAAACAGCGCGGTCATTGCCATGTAGGTGATGGAAGCCAGCAGTGCCCCGATACCCGCGCCACCGCCGCCAACCAGCCCCGAGACGGCGCCGCGCCAGGACGGCGGCACCGATTCAGTGCCGATGGTGTGGGTGGATGCCACCACGCCGCCGACAAAGATCCCCTGTACCAGCCGCAGCAGGATGAACAAGGCTGGCGCAAGCAGGCCCACCTGTCCCACCGTGGGCAGCAGCCCGAACGCCGCCGTGGACAAGCCAACGCCGGTAACCGCAACCACCATCGCGCCCTTGCGGCCGTGGCGGTCGGCATAGGAGCCGAAAATCGCGGAGCCGAGCGGACGCATCAGCAGCGTCACGGCAAAAGACGCATACACTGCCGCCAGCGACAGCATGGCGTGCTCCGACGGGAAAAACAGCCTGCCGATCACCGGCGCCACGAACAGCAGGATGAACAGGTCGAACAGGTCCAGCGCCCATCCCATGCATGACGCCGTCACGGCACCAAACACCTGGCGATTGCTCGCCGCTGGCAGCGGCTCGCTGATCGTCTCTGTACTCTTCTTTGCTACGGCTTCCATTGTTGTCTCCTTTGATTTGGATCTCTGCTTGGATCATTACGGCAGCGATGGCGCGCGAGCGGTGCCTTGCCGGCAGGCGAGCGCTCCCCCGCGATGCTTGCGCCGTGGCAGAAGGCATCGTTATCCGGTCAATTCGTCCGGGATGCGGGCGGCCTTGCCGGCGCGCCCGCAATTTGCATCAGCTGCCGCGAAACGCCGGCTTGCGCTTGCCGTGGAACGCTTCCACGCCTTCTCGGAAATCGTCCGAGCTGCGCAGGCGGCTGTAGCAATGCCCTTCCAGCTCGATGGCGATCGACAGCGGCGCATCCTCGGTGTCGTTGAGCAGCTTCTTGGCGGTGCGCTGCGCCAGCGGCGAGAAGCCGCGCAGCTCGTCGACCAGCGCATCGGTGGCGGCTTCCAGCTCGGCGTCGGCCACGCATTCCACCGCGATGCCCCACTCGTAGGCTTCTTTGCCCGAGATACGGCGCGAGCGCATCACGATGTCCTTGGTGCGGCCGATGCCTACCATCTTCTGCAGGCGCGCCGAGCCGCCCGAGCCAGGGATCTGCCCGAGCTTCTGCTCCGGCAGCGCGTACTGCGTGGTCTCGGTGGCGATGCGGAAGTCGCAGGCCAGCGATAGCTCAAAGCCCACGCCGAAGCAATAGCCGCGGTTGGCGGCAATCACCGGCTTGCTGCAGCGCGCCGGCGCCGCCACGTTCCAGGCCAACTGCGAGACGTGCTCGGGCGAGGCCTCCAGGAATCCCTTGATATCGCCGCCGCTGGAAAAATGCTCGCCCTGCGAGCGCAGCACGATCACGCGCACGCGCTCGTCGGCATCCAGTGCTTCGATGACGGCGCGCAGCTGGTCGCGCGCCGCCATGGCGATCACGTTGTACGGCGGACGGTGCAGGATGATGTCCGCGCGCTCGCGCGCGGCATTGATCTCCACGGAGAAGCCGTCGAGCTGTTGCAGGCGTTGCTGGTCGGGATGGATCAGTTCAGTTACCTGGGTCATGTCTTACTCCTTGATCGTGTCGACAGGCGTGGCGTCCGCTGCCTGGTTGGGGTTGGGGTTGAGATTGAGGTCAGGGTTGCGGGAATGCGAGGCCGGCTCGTACTCGCCGGCGGAGAGCTTGCGGCGCAGGATCTTGCCGACCGGCGACTTGGGGATCTCCTCCACGAAGACGTAATCGCGTGGGCGCTTGAAGTTCACCAGGTCCGAGCCGCGGCAGTAGGTATCCAGTGCTTGCGCATCGACGTTGCCGCGCGACTTGACGAAGGCCACCACCTTCTGGCCCCAGCGCGGGTCCGGCACGCCGGCCACCGCCACTTCTTCCACCGCCGGATGCAGCGACAGCACCGACTCGATATCGACCGGCGAGATGTTCTCGCCGCCGCTGATGATCATGTCGTCGACCCGGCCGCTGACGAAGAGGTCGCCCTCGGCGTCGAAGTAGCCGGTGTCGCCGGTGAAGTACCAGCCGTCGCGCAGCGACTTGGCGTTGGCGTCGTCGCGGTTCCAGTAGCCTTCGAAGGCCTCATCGCCGCGCAGGTCGGCGATGATCTGGCCTTCCTCACCAGTGGCCGCCAGATCGTCGGGCGAGCGGGCGTCCAGGCGCACCACGCGCAGGCGCGTGTTGATGCCGGCGCGCCCCGCGCTGCCGGGCTTGCGGGTGGCGCGCTGGTCGATGCTGAAGGTGTACACTTCGGATGAGCCGTAGTGGTTCACGAACAGCTCCGGCTCGAAGGCCAGCGCAAGGCGGCGCAGCAGGCCGTCGCTCATCGCCGCGCCGGCAAAGCCGAGCTTGGTCGCGGTGCGGATCGCCGAGGGATCGAATCTCGGATCGGCCAGCAGGTCGTGGTACAGCGTCGGCACCAGGTACAGGCAGGTGATCCGGTGGGTGGCGATCTCCTTGAGCGCCTGCCCGGCGTTCCAGCGCCGCACGCAGACGAACAGGCCGTCCACCAGCGCCATCGCCAGCAGCGAGCGCACGCCCATGGTGTGGTAAAGCGGCATCACGCCAAGGGTGCGCTCGCCATGGCGATATAGGTTCTGCGCCACGTGGGCGAGCGCGGCGGCGCGCTCCTGCCGATGCCGGCGCGGCACGCCCTTGGGCTTGCCGGTGGTGCCCGAGGTGTAGAGCATCAGCGAGACAGCGCTCGCTTCGGCCACCGGGGCGTCATGCAACGCAACGCTGTCCAGCAGCGAGGCGAACGACATCGAGCCGCCCGCCGCGCAGTCCAGCGCAATGCAGGGCACGGCCTGCGCCGCCGGGCTGGCCAGCACGGCATCGGCGCTGACCGGCTCGAACACCAGCGCCTTGACGGCGGCATCCTGCACGCAATAATCAAGCTCCTCCGGCTTGGCGCGCCAGTTCAGGGGCACCATCACGATGCCGGCGAACTGGCAGGCCCAATGCAGCGTGGCCATTTCCCAGCGGTTTTGCAATACGGCCAGCAGGCGGTCGCCTGGTTCCAGGCCAATCTCGCGCAGGCCGGACGCGACGCAACGGATACGCTCGTACCACTGCGCATAGGTGAGCATCAGGTCGCCATCGACGATGGCGGGCGCATGCGGGCTGCGCTCCACGCTCTGCAGGAAGGTGCGGCCGAGATCAAGCATCGCAGGCCTCCTCGATAACTACGCCGGCAGCAGCATGGCGAGCCCGTGCACGGATCGCGGCTACGTCGAGCACGGCGGCCACGATGGGGGTGTAGCCCGTACAGCGGCACAGGTGCCCGGACAGCATGTCGCGCACCTGCGCTTCGCTGGGTTCCGGCACGCGTTCCAGGTAGTCCGCGCACGACATCAGAATGCCGGCCGTGCAGAATCCGCACTGCAGCGCGTGGTGGCGGCGGAAGGCCTCCTGCAGGTCGCTTAGCCCCTCGGCCGGCGCCAGGCCTTCGACGGTATCGATGGCGCGGTCCTCGGCCTGCAAGGCCAGCATCAGGCACGAGCGCGCGGCTACGCCGTCGACCCGCACCGTGCAGGCGCCGCAGACGCCGTGCTCGCAGCCAACGTGGGTGCCGGTGGCGCCGAGCTCGTGGCGCAGGAAATCCGACAGCAGCTCGCGCGGCTCGCAATAGCCGCTGCGTTCGCGGCCGTTCAGGGTCAGGGTAATGCGGCGGCGCTCCTGGCGCTGCATCACCTCGGCGGGCTTGCCGGATTCGGCGCCCTTGGTGGTTTTGCTCATTTTGCCTCCTCGATCACACGCATGCCCAGTTGCCGCACCAGGTGCCGACGGTACTGCGCGCTGATATGGGCGTCGTCCTGCGCGCCCAGTTTCCAACTGAAATCGTTGATGGCCTCCTCCAGGTTCTTGCCCTGCAGGCGCGGCCAGGTTTCCAGCACCGGCCTGTCCGCCACGCCACCAACCGCCAGCGCGATGGCGTCATCGGTCACGGTGGCCGCGCAGGCCACCAGCGCAAAATCGCCGTGGCGCGCAGAGAATTCGGCAAAGCCGTAGCGCGCCCCGGGGCGCCGCAGCGGAAAGCGCACCGCCTCCACCAGCTCGTCGGGCTCGCGTGCCGTCATCAACATGCCCTGGAAGAAGCTGGCCGCCGGCAATACGCGGCGGCGCCGCGCGGCGCGCAGCACAACCTCGCCGCCCAGCGCGGTCAGCACCAGGGGCAATTCGGCGCTCGGATCGGCATGAGCCACCGAGCCGCACACGGTGCCACGGTTGCGAATCTGGAAATGCGAAATATGCGGAAAGGCCATGGCCAGCAGCGGCACCTCGTCGGCCAGCGTGGCGCGCCATTCGACGCTGCCCTGCGTGGCCGCGGCACCCACCACCAGGTGAGCGTTTTCCACCCGCACCGTGTTCAGCTCGGCGGTGCGCGAGATATCGATCAGCAGTTGCGGCTGCGCCAGGCGCATGTTGAGCACCGCCATCAGCGACTGGCCGCCGGCCAGCACGCGCGCGCCCTCGCCGCCACGGGCCAGCGCATCGAGTGCGTGCTGCGTGGTTTCGGCGCGCAGGTAATCGAAAGCGGATGGTTTCATCGACGGACTCCCAAACGGGCCAGCAGGCGGGTAAGCCAGCCTTGCGGCCGTACCGGCTTGCCGGCGGCCTGGCGGCCGAGCGATTCGAACAACTGGCGCAGCACCACCTTGGCGGCGCCTTCTAGCATGCGTCCGCCCACGGCGGCGACCTTGCCGGATACCTCGGCCTCGTAGTCGTAACTCAGGCGCGTGCCGCTGCCATGCGGGACCAGCTCCACCAGGCCGGCGCCGCGCGCGCTGCCCAGCGAGGACATGCCGGCGCCCGCCAGCCGCAGCCGGCACGGGGGATCGAGGTCCGACAGGGCGATCTCCGCCTCGAAGCGCGCCTTGATCATCCCGACCCCTACCGTCACGTCGGCGCGGTAGTGGTTCTCGGCGGTGCGCTCCAGCGTGTGGCAGCCGGGCACCACCTTGGCCAGTGCCTGCGGGTCCAGCAGCACGGCGAAGATGGCTTCGGGCGTGGCGTCGAGATCCACCGAGCCGCGCGCCGTGAGCGCCTTGCCACCGCCCTTGCGGGCCGCGGGCACCGCGGCCTCGCGTATGGCTTCCAGCAATTCGGGGCGCGACGGTGGCGGATCGTCGAAGCCCACCATGGCCATCACCTTGGCCGAGGTCAGCGGCAGGCGGATGTCCTGCACGCCGAGCGCGTCCGCCACCGCGTTGGCGATGCAGGGGGGCGTGCTCATGTTGTTGCCCTCGCCCAGGCCCTTGGCGCCGAGCGGCGTGAAGGGGCTTGGCGTTTCCAGGTGCACGATCACCGGATCGGGCACCTCGCAGGTGGTCGGCATCAGGTAGTCGGCCAGCGTGCCGGACTGGAAGCTGCCGTCGGCGCCATAGCGGAACTCCTCCATCAGCGCCGCGCCCAGCCCCTGGGCGAAGGCGCCGCGGATCTGGCCATCGGCCAGCGCCGGGTTGAGCAGCGTGCCGGCGTCGTGCGCGGTCACGTAGCGATCGATACGCACGCGCCCCGTGGCGCGGTCGATCTCCACGCCGCACATATCGAAGGCAAAGCCGTAGGCGGCCGAGGTGTTGATGCGGTCGTTCTCATCCGGCGCTTCCAGGTTGGGCGGCGACCAGAACACCGTCTCGCGCAGGCCAGGCTCTTCTCCCGCCGGCAGCTGCTGTGGTGACCAGTGCGGCGCATTGCTGGCTACACGCGTGAATGGCAGGCCGGATTCGGGCGCTCCTTTGCGGGCAATGCGGCCGTCTTCGAACACGACCTCCGCAGGCGTGCAGCCGAACTGCGGCGCCACGATGCGCGCCAGCTTGTCGCGCACCCGCTCGGCGGCCAGATGCACGGTGCCGGCCACCGCGCCGGCAAAGCGGCTAGAGTAATTGCCGGCGGCAACCGACCACGCATCCTTGTGGGTATCGAACTCGACGTTCACCACCACGTCGGCCGGGTCCACGCCAAGCACGTCGGCCACGACCTGCGCGCACACGGTCATATGGCCCTGCCCGGCCGGCGTCGAGGCAATGGTGACCACCACGCCGCCGAGCAGGTCGACGCTGACCGTGGCGCTGGCGATGGCGCCGTTCTTCGGCCCCACCTTCTTGCGCGCCTCGGCCGGCATGGCGGTGGTGATATAGCCCATGTTGGACACGGACGGCTCGACGATGGCGGCAAAGCCTATGCCATACAGCCGGCCCTCGGCGCGCGCGGCTTCGCGGCGGCACTTCAGCTCGGAGTAGCCGCCTTCTTCCAGCGCGCGAGCCAGCGCCAGCTGGTAGTTGCCGGAGTCCAGCAACGCGCCCGCGGCGGCGCGATAGGGAAAGGCCTCGGCGGCAACAAAGTTGCGGCGATACACATCGAGCGGATCGAGGCCGAGCTGCGTCGCGATGCGCTGCACCAGCCGCTCCAGGGCGAAATACACTTGCGGGCCGCCAAAGCCACGCACCAGGCCGGTGGGCGTCTTGTTGGTCATCACCACCCGGTTGCGCACCAGCAGGTTGGGGATATCGTAGGCGCCGGTCAGGCAGCCGTGCATGCGGTAGAAGGTGGCGGGCTCCGGCGCGCGCAAGTAGCCGCCGCAGTCTTCGACCTGGTCATAGGACAGCGCCACGATGCGGCCATCAGCCTTCACCGCGGCTTCCAGCGTGGACAGCCGCGCGGTGGCGGAGGTGGCGGCGCTGAGATGCTCGAGCCGGTCTTCCACCCACTTCACGGGTGCGCCGGCCTTGCGGGACGCCAGGCACATCAGCACCACATAGGGAAACACGGCCTGCTTCACGCCGAAGCTGCCGCCGGAATCGCGCGGGGCTTTGTGGCGCAGCCGGTTGGCCGGCACCTTGAGCGCCATCGCCATCACCGCATGCAGCGAGAACGGCCCCATGAAATTGGAGGTGACGTCGTAGCCCTCGTCACCGGGCAGGAACTCGGCAATCACCACGCCGCATTCGATCGGCGTGCAGGTGTTGCGCGGATAGTGCACGGTCAGCGTGACCCGGTGCGGCGCCGCGGCAAAGGCGGCTTCAGGCTCGCCGTAGCGGAAGTGGCGGTCGCTCACCACATTTGCGCCTACGCCGGGATGCAGGATGGGCGCCTCGTCGGCCAGCGCGGCTTCAATCGATACCACCGGCGGCAGCACGCGGTAAGTGACGCGCACCAGGTCGAGCGCGTCTTCGGCCAGGGCTCGGCTCTCGGCCATTACCACGGCCACCGGCTCGCCCACATAGCGCACGCGGTCCATGGCCAGCGCCCATTGCTCCATTGGCGACTTCACTGCGACCACGAAGGGACGCGACCAGGCCGCCAGGTCGGCGCCGGTAAGCACGGCGTGCACACCCGGCGCGGCAAGCGCGGCGGTGGCATCGATGGCGCCAAGTTCGGCATGCGCATGCGGGGAACGCACGATGGCCGCGTGCAGGGTGCCGGGCTTCACGCCCAGGTCGTCGCCATAGCGGCCACGGCCGGTGAGGATCGCGGCGTCCTCGAGCCGCTCCATCGCGCGGCCCACGTGACGCTGGCGCCCGGCCGCAGCGGATTCAAGGTGGAGGGCCGCTGCTGCTGCCGGCAGGCTGCGCTTGTCGCTCATGACCAGTCCTCCCGCGTGGCGGGACCCGGGCGGTCCATCTGGTTAGCGGGGATTGCGGGCCGGCACGGGAAAGCGTGTCGCGGCGCGGGGCAAACGCCCGCTGCCGCTGTCTCCTGTGTCGTGCCGGTCATGCCGCCAGCATCGTTTGTTCTCATTCCTGACTCCGTTCTGCGCGCCGGACCCGGTGGGCGAATCCGCCGGTTCATGCAACGTTGAACAGGAGCTTAGTGAGAACCTGGTATTAGTTCTAATATTGTTTTCTGATTGTTCTCATCACTTCTGATGATGCCAGACGGGGTGGTCCTTAGTGGGCGCATGCGGCCTCACAGCGCGTCACAGATAAGGGTTTTCCCTAGATATCGGCCAGGTTTTCCGAGGCCTGCCGCAGCAAAAAAGCTGATACGCTCAGCCCCGTTATACAAATTCGTTGATACCGAATCGACCCACTTAGCATGGACCTCAGACAGATCCAGTACTTCATCGCGCTGTTCGAAGATGGCTCCGTCACACGCGCGGCCAAGCGGCTGAATATCGTGCAGCCGGCGCTGAGCATGCAGATCGCCAAGCTGGAGGAAGAGTTCGGGCAGAAGCTGTTTGATCGCATCCCGCACGGCATGGTGCCGACCGCCGCCGGCCGCATGATGTACCGGCTGTTCCTGCCGATCACGCGGGACATCGCCAATGCGCGGCAGCAACTGATGCAACGCGAAGAGCAGGTGGCCGGCAGCATCTCCATCGGCATGGTGGCGTCGGAAACGGAAAGCGTGCTGGTGGGGTCGCTGGCGCGCTTCAACGCGCGCTACCCGAATGTGGAGGTATCGGTCGCGGACGGATTCAGCGCCACGCTGATCGACCTGGTCTCCGCCGGCCAGCTCGACGCGGCGGTGGTGCATAAGCCCCGTGGCAAGCTCTCGCTCCATGTGCAATCCCTGCACGACGAGGAAATGGTGCTGGTCACCAGCGCCGAGCATGGCCCGGAACTGCCGGCGGCGGTGGAACTCACCAAGCTGCCCGGGCTGGAACTGGTGCTGCCCACCAAACGCCATGGCTTGCGCGGCGTGCTGGACGCCGCGACGCAGATCGAAGACGTCACGCTGCAGCCAAAATTCGAGATCGACATCCTCGGCACCATCGTGCAGTTCGTCGAGGCCACGCGCTTTGCCACGGTGCTGCCACGCATCGTGGTGCAGCGCGCGGTGGATGAGGGCCGGCTGCGCATTTACCCGATCCTGGCGCCGCGCATCGTGCGCCACCTGGTGTGCGTGAGCCATCCGCAGCGCCCGCTCAGCACGGCCGCCGACGCGCTGATCGCGATCGTGGCCGAGGAGATCCGCAGGGTATCCGGAACGCCAGCCTGATCCTGGCGCAGTGGCCCTGGCTACCGCCGGCCTTCCACCGGGCTGCGCACCCCGCGCGGCGCATCGCTGCGCGTGCCGAACAGCGTGTCGCAGATCGGGAAGGTCAGGTTGAAGTTCTGCGTGGCCATCAGCTCAGGATCGTGATGCGTGACGTGCAGGCGCCGCACGGTCCCCACGAACGGCATCCGGTCCAGCAGCGGGCTATCCGTGATGTGCGACAGCGTATGCAGGCCCTCGTACATCAGGTAGTACGCCGCCATCGTCATCAGCGCGATATAGCCCGCGTTCTTCGAGAACACCACGCCGATCACCAGCGCGAACGGTACGGCCGCCAGCACGAAGGCTACCGGCGCAAAGGGGGGAAACAACAAGGCGCGCCAGTGCTTCTGGCCTTTGTACTCAAGCGTCAGATGTGTGAAGAAGCGATGATGCACCGCGCAATGCCGTTTATAGATCGCGCTGAACAAGCGCGTCGGTCGATGCAATACATAGCGGTGCGCGGCCCACTCGGCCCAGTTCCCGAGCAAGAAGATTGGCACGATCGCGAGCCACTGCGCCAGCGTCGGTGCTTGCAGTTTCATCGCGCACCAGGCAATCACCCCGCCGGTGAATAGCAGCGTGAAGGCCAGATGCAATTCGCCGCGATACCACGCAGGGGTGGCGGCGACATATTCGTCGCGGAAGCGGTAAGAGCGTGCGCGGATTTCGTCATCGTATTTCATCGTTATCTCCTCGTTCCAGCCGCCGGTGGCGCGCCATCGTGCAGCTTCGTTCTTCAGCGTAGATTTGAGCTTCGGCTTTCAACTCGGATGGGCACCTTCGCTCGATGCCAGCCGGACGGCGCGGCGCTCGGCTTGCATGGTGTCGGCAATCTTTTCCGCGAGCATGATGGTGGGGATGTTGGTATTGGCCGTCGGCAGCCGCGGCATCAGCGAAGCGTCAACGACGCGCAGCCTGCCAACATCGTGAACGCGGCCCGCCGCATCCGTCACCGCGCTCCGGTCCGCATGCGCGCCCATCCGGCAAGTGCCGCTGGCGTGCCAGACCCCGAAGACGCTCTGGCGCACGAAGCCCTCCAGCGCGGACTCATCCGCCAGCAGGCTGGCCAGGTTTGCCCCGCCCGTGACAAAGCGCGCGATCAGGCTTCTGCGCAGCGGCCCCGAGACATCAAGCAATGCCCCCAGCAACTCTGTGAGCAACGCATTGCCGCGGCTCAAGCGGCTCAGCGCCTTGACACGCGGCGAAAACGTAGCCGGGAAGAAATCACCCGGATGCTGATGCAAGGCCGACGCACCCACGATCTGCACTAGCTTGCGTACGCCGGCCATCATGCGCCGCAGATCCCGCTCGTCGTCGAGCAGGTTGAGCTCCACCGTGGGCGGCACATCCGGCTGGGCTCCCGCAAGGCTCACCTGCCCGCGCGAGAATGGCCGATTGCACCACAGGAAGAAGAGGCCGAGCCGATTACCGAGTGCATGCCAGCCCGCCCGTGTGGAACTGGACAGGTACATGTCCGACGCCTCGCCACCTGGCACCCCCGATGAGAAGCGCGCCGCCGTCATGCTGGCGCGCCGGCGCGAGAGCGGCATGCGGTACTGGGGCGCGAGGAACTGGCAGAACGTCAGCGCCGGATGATCCTGGAGATTGCGGCCAACGCCGGGCCGGTCGGCCACGACCTCGATGCCGAGGGCCTGCAGCGCGCCGGCGTCGCCGATCCCCGCGCGCATCAGGATGGCGGGCGACTGCAAGGCGCCCGCGGACACGATGACCTCCCCGGCGTCCAGCGCCAGCCGCGACCCATCGGCCCGGATGGCGATCACCCCACGCGCTTCGCGGCCGGATACGACGAGCTTGCGCACCGTTGTCTCGGCATAGATCCGCAGATTGGCCCGCCGGCGCGTATCCGCGTCGAGATAGGCGATGGCGGTCGAAACCCGCTTGTCATCCAGGTTCGAGAAGGCGGCGGGAAACCAGCCATCGCCGAACTCCGCGTTCTGGTCGGCCAGCGCGGACAAGCCGCTGCGGGCCATCGCGTGCGCAAACTCCGTGCAGAACGGCGGCCAAGCCTGCGGCAAGATGCGGCGGATCGGCACCGGTCCGTGGCTGCCGTGCAGCGGGCTGTTGCCGTAATCCACATCGCGCTCAAGGTTGCGGAAATACGGCAGCACATCCTGCCACGACCAGCCGGGCGCGCCCGACGCGGCC
Source organism: Cupriavidus sp. GW823-FHT06D04 (assembly GCF_058795055.1). Classification (NCBI taxonomy): domain Bacteria; kingdom Pseudomonadati; phylum Pseudomonadota; class Betaproteobacteria; order Burkholderiales; family Burkholderiaceae; genus Cupriavidus; species Cupriavidus sp. GW823-FHT06D04. Next base: position 57,250 of record NZ_JBXAHL010000021.1, read on the forward strand.
CACTCGTCGTAGTCGCGCGGCAGCCCGCGGTTTGCGGCCTGCACGTTGATGCTGGAGCCGCCGCCCATGACGCGCCCTTGCTCGTAGACCTTGGACCTGCCCCCTGCCACAGCGCGGGCTTGCAGCGATGGCCAGATATACCGGTCACCGAAGAACAAGGGCATCGGATAGCTGTCGAGGATCTCCACCGGCACAGCGTCCGGCGGCGTATCGACGCCCCCCTCGATCAGCGCGACGCGGATGGCCGGGTCCTGCGACAGGCGATTGGCCAGACACAACCGGCGGACCCGCCGCCAACAATCACGTAGTCGAAGCGCTCCCTCGGCGTATCCATGCGGTCTCCCCTTGTCATGTGCGTCGTTGCTCCGTCATTGCAAGGGGATGGCCGCGTCATGCACCACCTGCTTCCACTTCGCCAGTTCCTTGCCGATAAACGCAGAGAAGTCGGCGGGGCTGCCGCCGTCGGGGCGCACGCCCTGCTCGTGGAAGATATTGCGCACATCCGCCGTGCGCAGCGCGTCGTTGATCTGCGCGTTCAGCTTTCGCACGATCTCCGGGGGCGTGCCGGCCGGCGCGACAATGCCGTGCCAGGATGACGCGTCGTAGCCGGGCAGGCCGCTCTCGGCCATGGTGGGCACCGTGGAAAGCGACGCAAAGCGGCTCCGGTCGGCGACGGCAAGCGCGCGCACCTTGCCGGACTTCACGAAAGGCAGCACATGGGGCAACGCGTCGAAGGCCACTTCGACCTGCCCGCCGGCCAGATCGGTCAGCATGGGCGTGCTGCCCTTGTAAGGAACCTGGGCGAGCGTAACGCCGGCACTGCGCTCGAACAGCGCCATCGCAAGGTGGTTGGACGAGCCGCTGCCCGACGAGCCGTAGTTGATCTTGCCGGGCGTGCCCTTAGCGGATTTGACAAGATCGTCCACGGAGCGGATCGGCGATCCGTTGGTCACCACAAGGGTCATCGGCGACTGGCCTGCCAGGATGACGGGCGTGAAGTCCTTGAGGGTGTCGTACGGCAGTGACTTATAGAGCCAGGGATTGGCACCGAAGGGGAACTGCACCACCAGCAGCGTGTAGCCATCGGGCGCGGCCTTGGCCACGAACGAGGTGCCAATGATGGTGCCCGCGCCGGGCTTGTTGTCCACCACCACGGGCTGGCCCCAGGCTGCGGTGAGCCTGCTGCCGACGATGCGGGCCAGCGTGTCGTTGAAACCGCCGGGTGGGTACGGCACCACGATGCGGATCGGCTTGGTGGGATAGCCTTGTGCATGGGCAAGCCCCGTCAGCAACAGCAAAGCGAGCCCGGCATGGGCGAGCCAAGTTTTCATGTCTGTCTCCTGCCTGTTCAGTATTCAAAGTTCGGCCGGAATCAGCGCCCCGGTCCGCAGCGCTGGCCGTCAGCCGGCAAAGTCGTGAGCGAGGCCCGACCAGCGGCTGGCCAGCGTGTCGTGCTCGATCTGGAACAGATCCAGGATGCGGCCCACGGTGTGATTGACCACGTCCTCGATGCTGGTCGGATGTGCGTAGAAGGCGGGCACGGGCGGCATCACGATCGCGCCCATCTCGGTGGCGTGCAGCATGTTGCGCAGGTGCGCGAGGTTCAGCGGGGTTTCGCGCGCCACCAGCACCAGGCGCCGCCGCTCCTTGAGCACCACGTCCGCGGCGCGGGTCAGCAGGTTGTCGGAAAACCCGTTGGCCACCGACGCTAGTGTCTTCATCGAGCACGGGGCGACCACCATGCCCTCGGTCACGAAAGAGCCGCTGGCCACCGCCGCGCCGATATCGCGCACGTTATGCACTACGTCGGCAAGCGCCTCGAGTTCGCTGCGCTTGATGCCGAGTTCCTGGGTCGCGGTGAGCATGCCGGAAGCCGACACGATGAGGTGCGACTCGACGCCGTCCAGGCTGTGCATCGCCTTGAGGAGATTGACGCCGATGGCCGCGCCGCTGGCGCCGGATATGCCGACAATGATGCGTCTCTGGCTGGCCATGGCATCAAGCTCCATCGCCGAGATACGCTTCCCAGTGCGATGGGTCGACCGACACCAGCGCCTGTAAATCGATGGTTGACTCGCCGGGAATCCGCACACGCGTGAACACATGCGCCGCGTACTTGACCGGGCGGGTCGCGTCCAGCCCCATCTTGGCGCAGATGCCTTGCAGGTGCGGCTCGGGATTGTCGATGCCGGCGAGGCTGGCCGCGACGGTTGTGGAGGGGTCGAGCACCGAGCCCTGCGCCCCGGCGATCACCACCAGGTCCTGGTCTGCCTGGAAGCGCGTCGCGACGGCCCATTCCACCTCGGCCGGGTCGTGGACGTCGACATCGGTATCCACCACGACCACCTGCTTGATGTCGTAGTGCGCGCCAAATGCCGAGAGAATGACGTTCTTCGCTTCACCCTCGCGCTTCTTGTCGAGCTTTACATACAAGTGGTACCGGCATACGCCGCCCACCGACAGATGCACATCCTGCACCCCGGGATGGCTGCGCTGCAGATGCGCCAGCAAGGTCGCCTCGCGCGGAATCGCCCCGAGCAGCAGGTGCTCCATCTCCGCCGGCACGATGGTGTGATAGATCGGGCGATGACGGTGCGTGACGGCGTCGACCTGGATGACCTCGCGCGGCTCGGCGCTGCTGTAGTACTTCGGAAACTCGCCAAAGGGCCCTTCCATCTCGCGCTCGCCGGGCAGAAGCCGGCCCTCGATCACGATCTCGGCATTGGCCGGCACACGCACATCGCTGGTGCGGCACTTGATCACGGCAAGCGGCGCGCCGTGCAATGCCCCGGCGATCTCCAACTCGTCATGGTCGATCGGCGTGATGGCCTGCGAAGCCAGCATGGTGAGGGGATCGACGCCGATGACGATTGCAATCGGCAGCGCCTCGCCGCATTCCTCTGCCGCGCGGTAGAACGCATCGAGATGCCGCGGCAGCAGCAGGATGGCCATGCGATCCGCGGCATGCACCTGGATGCGGTGGATCGATACGTTCTGCACGCCGGTGCGCGGGTTGCGCGCGATGGCCAGGCCGGCAGTGATATAGGGGCCATTGTCATGCTCGCTGTGGGTCGGGATGGGCAACAGCTTGTGTAGGTCCACCTTGTCCAGGTGGATGACCTGCTGGCATGCGGCCTCGCCCTGGGCCACCTCGCTCACCGGCAAAGGCTGCGCGGCGGCGCTGCGCAAGCGCTCGAGCAAGCCGGCCTCGGGCACGCCCATCGCCTCGGCGATCCACGCGCGGCGCGACATGAACCCGCTCACGACCGGAACGGCATGGCCGCCAGGCCGGCGGAAGAATGCCGCGCGCTCGCCATCGAGCCGCTTGGCGACGGCTGCGAGGGTGTGCTCTAGTGCCACCGGCTCGTCGATTGCAGCCAGCCGGTCCGTGTTGCCGAGGTGGCGCAGCCAGCTGCGCATGGTCAGCGCCCCTTCGGGCAATGGCGCGGCTTGCGGCGCGCTGTTCGTCGTTTCGGCGGGTTGCCTGGGCATGGCGTGACTCCTGGGTCGTCGGTGTGCAGCCCAGGCCAGACTGGTCCAGACTGGCCCCGCCGCACTCAATGTGAGGCAAGCCTAGTCAGGAAGATGCATCAGGTCTAATATTGTTTATTGATCCGAAATATCATAGCTGCTGATATACGTGTTTGACCCGATGACAGAACGTTAATAGAGACCTTGGAAGCGATCTTCGCTTTACAGGGCTGCGCCCGGTGGATTTTGCACCTCAGGCCGATCGCCGGCGCTGGCACCCGGCGCCTTGTAGATCACTGATTTATATGTATTGATTTCACAGTATCATTTTTAATGATAAGAAAACTGAGGCGACTCGGGCACATGGATTTAAAGCAGATCCAGTAGGCCTGCGGCCAAGATGCGGGCTTATGCTCTGCAGAGCATAAGGGCGTATCTTGGTCGTAGGCCTTCTGGCAGGAGCTGCGCGGGCGCACCCGTGTCACCATCGACCATCCGGACCTGCCGGATGCGCTGAACGACATCGCGGCCGGGGCGGTGCAGACTATCTGGCAGGCGGCCAACGAGGCCGCCACCGGCGAGCTGGCCACGCTGCGCGCCGAGGCCGAGCGCGATGCCGCGCGGACCGAGATCGCGGGCGCGCGGGAGGAAGCCGCGGCGCTCGTCGCGCAGCTGGATGCTGCCCGACAGGCCATCGAGGAGAGTCAGGCCGCGCTGGCGGCGGAGCGGCGGGACCACGCCGCGACCCAGGCCCGGCTGGAGGCGGGGCGGGCGGAACTCGAGGCGGGGCGGCGCCAGCTGGAGGAGCTGCGCACCCAATTCTCGACCGAGCTCGAGCGTGCCCGCGAGCAGGTCGCTATTGCCCAGGAGCGTGCCGCCGAGGACCTGCGCATGGAACTGGCGGCGGTGCGCCACGAAGCCCGCGACGCGGCGGTGTCGCAGGCGGAGGCCCGGGCCCGGCTCGAAGCCCAGGCCGTGGCGCTGGCCGATCGGCTTGCGGTCGCCGGAGAGGCGGCGCAGCGAACCATCAGCGAGCTGGACACGGTGCACGCCGAGCTGGCCGCGGCGCAGCGCCGGGCCGAGCGTGCCGAGGCCGAGGCGGCGCTGGCGCGCCAGCTGCTGGCAGAATTGCGCCTGCCGCGCGAGCGGGAGGGCGCCGGTGGTGGGCGGCGGCGCAAGACCGGCAGCCCGGCGCCGGCCGTGCAGGATGGCCAGGACAAAGTGCAGGACCACGAGCCGGAGGCACCGGCGGTGCCCGGCGACCACCAGGAAGGCTAGCAACAGCAACGATGACCACGAAAACTGAGCGGGCGGCGGCGATCCGCTGGATCCTGGACCAGATGGCCGACTACGACCTGACCATGGAGGAACTGCGGGCGGCAGGGTGCTTCGATCCGCCGCCCCCACCGCCACCCGTGCCGCCGCCGGTGGTCTGCTACCGCAACGCCGCGGGGCAGAGCTGGGACGGGACTGGCGAGATGCCGGGCTGGCTGCGGTGGGCGGTCAATGCGGGGCAGTCGGTGGAGTTTTAGCGGGTCGGATAGTGTCGCCGCTTCCCGGCTCAGCTGATAGCCGATCATGGGGCGAAACCCCTTGTGATAGCAGGTTACCTATCTTGGCACGCCGCCAGGTAGTCCTCGGAAAGCACAGGGACTTGGCGTTCGAGGAGCGTTCTTCGTTCGGGCACACCATTGCGTTTGCGCCGCCGCGAACTAGACTCTTTAGCATGAAAACGGCCGCGTGACGGCCTTGGCGGGAGAAGCGGCATGCCTGATACCGCGAAGCCAGCTGCGGGCCATTCCACCCTGGCGTTTGCACGGCTCTATGCCGACGATGCCGGCGAATCCCACTTCGGGCCTCTAGCCGTAACCATTGCCGAGCGCAACTTCGCGCCGCCCGCGCCCCCTTTTATGGTTTCGCCAATGGTGGAGGCAGCACGCCAGGGCTTCCTGGTGGTGCCTGCAGGCTGGATAGGCATCCTGCATCCTTCCCCCTTGCGGATGTGGATATTCCTGTTGGAAGGGGAGATGGAATTCGAGGCATCCGACGGCCAGATCCACCCCCTCACCATCGGCGCAGGCCTGCTGCTGGAAGACACCACCGGCAAGGGGCATCGCAGCAGGGTGATCGGCGGCACCGCGGCGACGCTTGTGGTGGTGGAGTTGCCGGGCCAGACGGCCTGAGCAGGCACGCAGGATGGTCGACCCCGCTGACCTGACATAGGGGTGATCGTACTTTCCGTGTAGAAAATGGCGGCTACAGGGCGCGCATCCGCCTGCAGCAAGGCTTTTCGGTGCAATAAGTCTCGTCCGATCGGTGTACTTGTAAGTCCTTGATAGATCGAGATTCTCTGGAGCAAACGGCCACAAAATGCACGGGAAGTACGATCACCCCATTACCGACGCACACTGGGTCGACAATTGAGGCTGTCCCTTGCGCAGCCAGTCGGGCAGCGCCTCCGCGGCGACGATGGCGTGCGCCCCGTAGCCGGCATGCTCACTGCAAATTGCATTCGCTTGGCAACTCGGCCGTTTGCCTGGCGCTCGCGCTCCTACGACAGCAGGCTTTCATAGGGGATGCGCAGGCCATCATGCAAGCGCTTGACCATGCTCAGGCTGAGCTTGCGCTTGCGGTTCAGAACCTCAGACACGCGACCACTGGAACCAATGAACGGCTCAAGATCGCGCGTGGTGAGGCCCTGCTGATCCAACCGAAACTTGATCGCCTCGACCGGATCGGATGGGGGAATAGGGTAATGCTCTTCCTCGTAGCGCTCCACGAGAATCGACAAGACTTCCAATTCATCGCCTTCGGGCGAGCCGACCGGCGCGCCCCATAGCTGGCCAATGCGCTCCATGGCGGTGTCGTAGTCTAGTTCGGTACGAATGGGCTTGATATCCATCACACGCTCTCCGCGTCAACTTTGTCGCCAACGAAACGGACCCACCCGATCTGGCGTTCATAGTCGATAGCCAGGATCAAGCGATACTTGCTCCCGGCGATGTTGAACACCACGCGACCACCCTTGAGGATGCTGGCTGTCCGTAGTTCCGCTTTCACATCCTGTGGTGTAGCATATGTCACTTTCTCCATGTGGCGATACCACTCCGTGAGGGGTGATATCGCATCCGCATACGCGGGGTCGCTCTCCCAAAACTCTCGCAGCGTCCGCCGCGCAATGATCCGCATCCTTTGGTTCTCCCATTTTGGGAGAATTGTACTCCCATTTTGGGAGATTCGCGTATCGCCGCAGGAATGCGGATGAGTCGCAGGGCTGGATGTGGATGCTACCCCGGGGCGGAGCAAGCCAGCCATTACAGGAAGTTCGGGCAACCCCGTTGCCGTTGCTGACGTTGCGCGCCGGGGAAGACCTCATCGTGGCGGTTCGGACCGTCCAGCGGGAAGGGCGTGTGCGGCCTGGTCCAGTAGTGGCCGCTCGGGAGGGGCGCGATCGCTTCTTGAGGCATATTCATCAGGCTTGGCGCTCTACGGCGAAACAGAGCCGGTGTCAATCCTTCAACGGCATAGCACCGCTTCGTGGCATCTTCGTGTAGCTTCGCCACCAATTTACCTCCTGCTACCCGTTGCGACATTTCATGGCTCGTTACTTTCAATTGATGGCCCAGGTCTTTTGCGTTGGCGCCATCATTGTGATCGCCGCCATCGCCTCCCGGCAAGCATATCTGCGCAGCACCGCGGAGGCCGACCAAGCCGACGCCGATGAGGAACCCGCGACAATGAAGATGATCCGCTGCGAGACAATGCATGCCCGTCTGCAGAGTCGGCACCCTTCGGCTGCGGATGCCGAAGAGCGGCCACGCGCTCGTTGTCGTGAGTCCTGAGCTGGCGAATGCTCCCCCAATACCGGGACGATGAGGGGGCTCCAATAGTTTCATGATCGCGAAACTATGAAAGTGGCGGGTCGAGATCGGCGTATTTGACATGCAAGCCAAGACCTTTGATGCCACCGGCCGTCCGCAGGATAATAAGCGATCGGAACTAATAATGACGCCTCGCGCCCCGGCACAACCTCCATTTGGTGCGAACGCGAACTGATACGCTCCTAGAGTTGGCCTCAGAATGGCGGGACAACCCGGGGTAAGCCGCCATGCGAGCAAGTGCCGTGCGACGTCATCTGGAGCGCCTCGGCATTCCCTGCCATGGGGTAACCAGCCATCCAGGGCTGGCTGGTGTGGTCGTCATTAATGAGGACCTGCATGTCTGGATATTTCCTGATGGATGGATGCGTCTTGGGGAGTGGGTCGCACCAGGTCGCTTTCGTTTCGCCCCAGCCACTCGCTCGGTAGACGTGCTGGCCTGGCAGATTCGCCAACGGCTCGGCGCCAGACCATGACTCCGTCTAGTTCTGCCGCTGCGGTTGCTGTGCTGAGCACAGGGAAGCGCCTCGGCGGCAGTTCGTTCGTCTTGTGCCGACCCTTCTGCGCCGTTCGAATCTTCCTCAACACGATGACGGCTATCCGAGTCCAACGGTCATCCGCCCTCATGCTTCTTCGGCAGATGGTCGCCATTTCAGTCATTCGGCAATCAGCGCGCCAACGGCAGAAAAGGATCGGAGCAGCTGTCACAGGTTGCCATGCCTACGGCCGCTTACCACCGCGGACTCAGACGACCGCCATCCGAAATTACCTGTACTCATACTTGTCCGGCGCTATCACCCGGCCACTGGCTCCATTTCCGCCCTGCGCCCCTCCGTAAGGCCGCCCAATACATGACCCGAAGTTCCGAAGACAACTCTGCCTCTTCGATCCTGCATCCAGGTGGGAAGCCGCTCAAGTCAATGCCAAGTTCCACCGCCGCAGCTAGACAGATCACCATGCGCCTCGGGCACGCTGAACGCATCTCCGCGCGATAGAGGAATAGCAGCGCGGCCTGGTAGCCGATACCGTGACGCCTGGACAGATGCCGTGCCTGCCGTGCGGTAGCACCGCGCCAGTCACGCATCTCGCGCAAGATGTCGCCAAGGCGGTCAATCAACCGGTCTTCGCTGCCAATGCGATGGCGGACACGAGTCTTCTGCTCCGCCACGACCGGGCGCTCACGGATATCCCGAATGTGGAGAGCAGGCTCGGCGGGCCACCGAAAAGCATTCACGGGGGAACTCACGCCGGTACGTGGCCGGGCCAGGGAGCGCCGGAGCTTGCTCGTTGCCTGAGGAGGAACTTCTGGATCTTGCCGGTCGACGTCCTGGGAAGGTGGCCGATGACCACCTTCTTCGGCACCTTGAAGTGCGCCAAGTGGGCGCGGCAATGTTCGATCAGTTCGCGCTCGCCGACCCTAGCGCCATCGACGACTTCGACAAAGGCGCATGGCGTCTCCCCCCAACGCTCGTCCGGCTGGGCGACGACGGCTGCCACGCGCACTGCGGGGTGCCGGTAGAGCACCTCCTCCACCTCCAGCGAGTTGATATTCTCTCCGCCGGAAATGATGACGTCCTTGGAACGGTCCCGGATCTGTACATAGCCATCCCGGCAGACGACTGCGAGGTCACCCGAGTGGAACCAGCCGCCGGCAAAAGCTTCCGCCGTGGCCTCGGGGTTCTTCAGGTAGCCCTTCATCGTCATGTTGCCGCGGAACATGACTTCGCCGATGGTCTTCCCGTCCCACGGCACCGGCACAAGGGTTTCGGGATGCAGCACGGCCATGCCTTCCTGCGCAGTGTAGCGGACGCCCTGCCGTCCTTTCCGTTCCGCCAGCGCACCAATGCCGAGGTCGTCCCATTCGGGCTGCTCCACGCAAACCGCCGCGGGGCCGTAGACCTCGGTCAGCCCGTAGATCTGGGTGATCCTGATCCCCATGCGCAGCAGGCCCTCGATCACCGGCATCGGCGGCGGCGCGCCGCCGATGAGTCCGTGGACCGGATGGTCGATGCCCGCCTTCCACGCTTCAGGTGCGTGGGCAAGCATCGCATGCACGATCGGCGCCCCGCAGTAGTGAGTGACCTGGTGCTCGCGAATCGCATCGAGCACGGCGGCAGCATCCACCCGCCGCAGGCAGACGCTGGTACCGGCGTTGGCCGCCAGCGTCCAGGCGAAGCACCAGCCATTGCAGTGGAACAGCGGCAGTGTCCACAGGAAGACGGCGTGCCGGGGCATGCCCCAGTCGAGCATGTTCGACAGCGCAGCCAGATAGGCGCCGCGATGGTGGTAGACCACGCCCTTTGGGTTGCCCGTGGTGCCGGAGGTATAGTTGACGGCGATGGCCTGCCATTCGTCGGCGGGCTCGCCACCCTCCCAGTGCGGATCGCCCCCGGCCAGGAAGCCCTCGTATTCGATCTCTGCCAGCCTGCGCCCCCCTTCGACGGCGGGATCGATGATGTCAATCACCAGCGGCTTGTCGTCGAGCAGCGCCAGTGCGGCTTCGACTACGTCAGCGTACTCCGTGTCGGTGACCAGTACCTTTGCATCCGCGTGCCTGAGCATGAAGGCGATGGCGGCCGCGTCCAAACGCACGTTCAACGTGTTCAGCATGGCGCCGCTCATGGGCACGCCGAAATGCATCTCCAGCATCTCCGGCGTGTTGGCGGCCATCACGGCCACCGTATCGCCAGTCCTGACGCCGGCGGCCACCAGCGCCGACGCGAGGCGGCGGCTGCGGTCCAGCATTGCCCGCCAGCTCGTGCGGCGCTCGCCGTAGACGATGGCTGTACGCTCAGGGTAGACCTCGGCCGTCCTGCGCAGGAAGGAGATCGGCGTCAGGGGCACGAAGTTGACCGGGCTGCGCTCCAGCCCATCCGCGCTGTGTTCGACGTGTTCCATGGATTGCCTCACTGGCTGCAGCCGTGCGTCAGCGCATTACGTCGCGGGAGATGATCATCCGCTGGATCTCGGAGGTCCCCTCAACGATCTCGAGCACCTTGGCATCCCCGAACGCGCGCGATACCGCGTACTCCGTCATGATCCCGTTGCCGCCGTGGATCTGCACGGCCTGGTGGGCCGCCTCCATGGCCTTCTCGGTTGCGAAGAGCTTTGCCATCGAGGCCTGCCGTTCGTAGGGCCGGCCCTCGTCCTTGGCCACCGCGGCGTCGTAGAGCATCAGGCGGGCAGCGTGCGCGTGGGTCGCCATGTCGGCCAGCTTGAACTGCAGCGACTGGAACTGGTTGAGCGTCTTGCCAAACGCTGTGCGCTCGCTCATGTAGCGGACGGAGCGTTCCAGCGAGCCCTGCAGGATGCCCAGGCCCAGCGTTCCGATCAGGATGCGGCCGGTGCTCACCTGTGACAGGGTCTGTCTAAGGCCGGCCCCAAGCTCGCCGAGCAGGTGCTCGGCAGGAATGGTGCAGTCCTCGAAGAACAGCTCGAATGTGGTCGATCCGCGCCAGCCGATCTTGTGCAGCTTCTTGCCGTGGCTGAAGCCGGGCGTGCCGTTCGGCACGATGAAGTTCGAAATCTCCTTGCGGCCGTCGGGCCGGGTTCCCGTCACCGCCGCAATGACGATCGGGCCGGTGATCTCGGAACCCGAGTTGCTGATGAAGGTCTTGGCGCCATTGATGACCCAGCAGCTATCCTTCAGCACGGCGCGGGTCTGGATATTGGCGGCGTCGGAGCCGGCGTTCGGCTCTGTCAGGCCGATGCAGCCGACCTGCGTGCCCGTCAGGATCGGCCGCAGGAACCGCGCCTTCTGGCCGTCGGTGCCGTAGTTGTTGAGCAGGCTGGCCGCCGTCGAGTTGGCCATGATGGCCACCGCCACGGCGCAATCGACGCGGGCGATCTCTTCCAGCGCAATGGCGAAGCCAAGCCAGTCACCGCCGCTGCCTCCCCAGGCTTCGGGGTACGGCAGCCCGATATAGCCCAGTTCGCCGGCCCGGCGCCAGATCTCGTAGGGAAAACACTCCTCTTCCCACAACCGGTGGGCGACCGGTGCGATCTCTTCCTCGGCGAAGCGGCGCACCGCCTCGCGGATCATCTCGTGGTGTTCTGCGATGTATGACATCGTCTTTCTCCTCAATATGATTCCTGCAGCATCGCCAAGTAGTCGTTGACCGTGGCAGTGCGGGGATTAGTGGCGTGGCAGTGGTCCTTCGTGGCGGCGACCGCGATGTCCTCCAACACGTCACGCGGCACGCCCATGGCGCCGAGACCAGCCGGCAAGCCGAGACCGGCGTTGAGTTCGCTGATAGCCTGAGCCGGGTTCCCGCCGGCGGGCAGGCCCATGGCCTGTACCAGTGCGGCCTGCTTGGCTTGGGTCGCCGGCTTGTTGAAGCGCAGCACGGCCGGCAGCAGCACGGCGTTCAGCGTGCCGTGGTGCAACGAGACGCCGGGCACCGCGCCCAGCGGGTGCGACAGGGCATGCACCGCACCCAGCCCCTTCTGGAAGGCCAGCGCGCCTTCCATGGCGGCCATCATCATGTTCCAGCGCGCGTCGCGGTCGCAGCCGTCCGCGGTGGCCTTGCCAATATTGGCTATGCCGCGGCGCAGACCGTCCAGGGCGATCGCTTCGGCGGGCGGGTTGATGGCCGGCGCCAGAAAGGTCTCGATGCAGTGGGCGATGGCGTCCATGCCGGTCGCGGCGGTCAGGGCCGGCGGCAGGCCCAGCGTCAGTTCGGGGTCGCAGATGGCGAACTTCGGCAGCAGGAACGGACTAAGCAGGCCGAGCTTGCGGCCGGACTCCATGACGATGACCGCGCCCCGGCCCACTTCGCTGCCGGTACCCGCAGTTGTCGGGATGGCCACCAGCGGGGCGACCCGGCTGGTGATCCGGCTCGCGCCGCCTTCCACCGCCGCGTAGGTCTGCAGGGGTGCCGGGTGGGTCGCCAGCAGCGCAGTGGCCTTGCCCAGGTCGATGGGCGACCCGCCGCCAACGGCCACGATGCCGTCGCAGCCGTTGCCGAGGTAAAGGCCGGTCGCCGCGGACACGGCGGCTTCCGTCGGGTTGGGTGGGGTGTCCTCGAAGACGGTGGGAGTGCAATCCGGGCCCAAGGCCTCGAGCACCTTGTCGGCGATACCGGCGGCGCGGATGCCGCGGTCGGTGACGATCAGCGGTCGCTGGATGCCCAGGCGCTGCAGCTCGGCCCCCAGCACCTGGAGGGCGCCGAAGTCGATGTGGACGGTAGTCAGGTAGTTGATGACAGCCATGTTTTCCTCGTAGATATGTCGATGCGTCAGGCGCGGAACAGCGTCGGGTCCATGCACGGAAGCGGCTCCGCCACGCGCACCGGCGGGAAGGCCATCAGGTCCAGCACCTGCGACTTGACGTCGATGCCGGGCGCAACCTCCTCCAGCACCAGTCCGTCTGGCGCCACCGAGAAGACTGCGCGCTCGGTGATGACTTTGGCCTCCTGGCCGCGCGCGGCCACGTTGCGCCCGAGCGGATAGGTGATCTCGTCCACGCGCTCGACGAACTTGCGCACGCTCCCCTCACGCCCGACCGACAGGAAGCCGTCGGTAGTGTCGGCGGCGAGGCCGCCGGTGGTGAAGGTGCCGGTGAACAGCAGCTTGCGCGCGTTGTAGGCGATGTCGATGAAGCCGCCCGGCCCCGGATTGGCCGCGCCGAAGCGGCTGACGTTGATGTTCCCGGCCCGGTCGAACTGGGCAAAGGCCAGCGCCGCCATCGGGCAGTTGCCGCCGTCGATGAAGTCGAACTGCGACGGGCCGTCGATCAAGGCCTCCGGATACTTGTTGGCGGAGAATTGCCAGCCGCTCATCACGACGCCGCCGAAGGGGCCGTGCTCGGTGGTAAAGCTGTAGCGATGCAGGCCGCCGTCGGCGAACAGGCCATCTTCCATCATCACCGTGGGCACGTCGGACGAAGCGCCGAAGCCGAAGATGCTGACCTCGCCGGGCCTGATTTCCCGGGCCGCCCGCCGAGCGATCACCTTGTCGGCGCCGGGCATCAGGCGGTCCGAGGCGCGGCCGTCGAAAAGCTGGCCGCCGAGATAGGCATCGTCGTACCGGATGTCGGTGGTCATCATGGCGTCGGGTTCCACCACGACGCGATCCACCAGCACGCCGGGAATCCGCACCGCGTGCGCCGGCCGGGCGTGGCGCGGCACCAGCTTGCGCACCTGTGCGATCACGGTGCCGCCTGACGCCTTCACCGCCAGCGCCATGGCCAGCGCGCACGACGTGATAGGCTCGTCCTCGAAGCTCAGGTTGCCGTGCTCGTCGGCGCTGGTGGCACGCAGGAACGCCACGTCGAGCGGCCAGCTCGGATAGAACAGGTATTCCTTGCCGTCCAGCTCCTGCATCCGCACCAGGTCGTCGGTGGCGCGCGCCGTGTACTTGCCGCCCTGCTGGCGCGGGTCGATGTAGGAGCCGAGGCCGATGCGGGTCAGGTAGCCTGGGCTGCGCCGGGCGACTTCGCGCAGCCAGTGCATGGTGGCGCCGATCGGCCAGCAGTAGGCTTCCACCCGATTCTCGCGGATCAGGCGCATGAACTCCGGGCGCTTGCCGGTGGCCGGATTCACCGCATTGGTAAAGTTGCCCGACACGATCCGCTTCATCAGCCCTTCGACGGCCACGTGATCCATGCCGCGGATGCCCATGCCGTCGCCGACACTGACCGGGAAGAAGAACGTCAGGTCACGAGGCGATCCCGTCTCGTGGAAGCGTTGCGCCAGCGCCTGGAACAACGCGTCCGGCGTCAGCCAGCCGATCACGCCGACGCTGCCCACGCTCTGGCCGGGCCGGATGTCCAAAACGGCCTGCGCCGCAGTGCAGATCTTGCTCATGCGATCTCTCACCTTTCTCGCCGCTCGCAGCCCGGGCTCAGGCCTGGAAATGGATGATGTGGGTGCCGACGCAGACCGTCTCGCCCCGCTGGTTGAGTAGCGTCGCCTCGGCCCACAGGCGCTTCTTCTCGTCGTCGGCGCGGGCGATGCGGTAGTTCACGGTGAGGGTGTCGCCGATGCGCACGGGCTTGGTGAAGCGCACGTTGTCGTAGCCGTAGGAGACCGCCGGGCGCTGGATCATGTCGAGATACTTGGTCACGGCGCCGGCGATGAAACCGACCATCATGGCGCCCTGCGCGATGCGGCCGCCGAAGCCCATGCGCTTGCAGTATTCGTCGTCCATGTGGTTGGGGTGGTTGTCACCGCTGATGCCGGCGAAGGCATAGATGTCATACTCGCCGAGGGTGCGGGTGTAGCTGGTGTGCGTGCCAATAAGGGTGGATACGTTGCCTTCGTGCGGGAGCTTGATGTCGGACATGTGGGTTCTCCGGAAGTGGGTTGGGGTTCAGACCTGGGTGGCGTCGATCCTGCCCGCGAGGACGAGCAGGGATTCGAGGAGAAAGTAGTCGCCCCAGACCAGTTCGTTATCCATGGCGACGCCATTGCGCTTGTTAAAGCAGCCGCCGGTGAGGATGCCAGGCTGCCGTACATCGCCTGGGCCGACCGGGGTCAGGAAGCGGGTCACGAGTTGCTCGATGCTGTCGACGGCGGCCTGGCGGTAGACCGCCGCGCGCTCCGGGATGAGCGCGGCCAGTTTGAGCAGGCTGGCGGCGGCGATGGCGGTGGCCGAGGTGTCGCGGTTGGTGTGCGGGATGGCGGGATCGTCGAAATCCCAGAAGGCCACGCCGTCGGCGGGCAGGTGCGCGACCCACCAATCTGCCACGCGGATCGCGTCGGACGTGAACGCCTGCTCGCCGCACGACAGCGCCTGCGCGAGCCCGAGCATGCCCCACGCCTGGGCGCGGGCCCAGGTGCTGCTGTCATGGATGCCCTTGTGCGTGTAGCGCTTCACGAGCGAGCCATCGGCGGCGTTGAATGTGGCGGACTGGCAAACCGAGCCATCCTCCCGCACGCACAGGGCAATGTGCTGGCGCAGGTGTTGGCGGCCGATCTCGCCCGTGCCGAGAGCGGCGTCGTGCCGCAGCAGCAGCGCCACGGTGCCCGGAATCGCATCGATGTTGGCCTCGCTCGTCCCCACGCTGGAGGCCTCCTCGGCCTCGGTGCCGAGCGGGATCAGGCGGGCCGCTTCGCTGTACATCTCCGCCAGGCCACGCGTGCCGTCGAGCGCGAGCCCCGCGGCCTGCGGATCGGCCAGCAGCGAGCCGCCGAGTTGCGCGCCGTACCAGAAGAGGAATCCTTTGAACACCGACTTCGACGCCACCCGCGGCGCCAGCCGTGCGGACCACATGCGGGCGCTGTCGCGGTACTTCTGCTCGCCGGTGCGCAGGGCAGCCAGCCACAGCATCCCGACCCAGAAGCCCCCGGTCCAGTCGCCGGCCGGGGAGCGTGTCCAGGTGCCGTCGGCCGGATTGCCATAGTGCGGAAAGCCCGCCTCGTCCTGCGCGATCGTTGCATCGATGCGGTGCAGGATGCGATCTAGCGCATCATCGATCAGTCGGGAATCCATATGTTTGTCTCCATGGGTACATTTGGCTTGTCCGGTCTCCGGTGCCAGCCGTGCGGACAGGCAGGGGTGGAGCGCGGAGCGGGGTATGCATGGAATCGTAGGGATTGCGCAAACTAGTGTCCAATATATAATTGATCGCTCTTTTATACTTACAGGATATAGCGATGGACCTTCGCCACCTCCGGTACTTCATCGCCGTCGCCGAGGAACTCAACTTCACGCGGGCGGCCGAGCGCCTGCACATCGCCCAGCCGCCGCTGAGCCTGCAGATCCGCCAACTCGAGGAAGAGATGGATGTGACACTGCTGAACCGCTCGCGTCGGCACGTGGAGCTGACCGAGGCGGGTCGCATTTTCCTGGAGCAGGCGCGGCAGATCCTGCGCGCTACCGAGAGTGCGGTCATCCAGACGCAGCGCGCGCATCGCGGCGAGACTGGCCGGCTGACGGTCGGCTTCTTCGAGCACACGTCCTATACGCTGCTGCCGCCCATCCTGCGCGCCTACCGGGAGCGTTTTCCCGCCGTGGAAATCCTGCTGCGCTGGTTTCCGGTCGTCGAACAGGCAGAAGCGCTGCGGCGGGGTGACGCGGATATCTCCTTCATGCGGCCCGTGCCCGACCTCGAGGACGTGACGTGGGAAACCATCCTCGAAGAGCCGTTCGTGCTGGCTGTGCCTGCAAGGCACCCATTCGCGAACGCGGAGTCAATCTCGCTGAAGGATTGCGCGCAGGAGCCCTTCATCATGTACATGCCCGAGGCGGCGCCGGACTTCCACGCCATGAACATGCGCATGTGCGCGTCGGCGGGTTTCGTGCCGAAGGTCGTGTCTGAAGTGGGGCAGGTCTACACGCTGGTCGGGTTGGTCAGCTCCGGTGCGGGCATTGGCTTCGTGCCGGCATCGGTCCGGCAGATGAAGTTCGACCACGTCGTCTACAAGCCGATCAAAGGCCGGCAACAAACAGTCGAGATCATGCTCGGCTATAGCCAGCGCACCCCAACGCCGCTGATGACGGCATTCATCGAGACGGCGAAAAGCGTGCTGTGAAGGTTCCCCCGGCCTCGCCGGCTGTGACGTGGGCGAGGCGTAGGATGGCGCGGACGTTCAGTCGCGCCGGGATGCCGGCAACAGGCAGCCGTCGACGTGACGGTCGAGCGCCAGCGAGGTGCCGTCGGGCTGGGCGGCCGGCAACAGGCGTGATGGGAAGTTCTGACAACACACGGGGCGGAGGAACCGCTCGATAGCGGCGCTGCCGTCCGACGTGCTGCGCGCATCGGACAAAGGGGCGTATCGAACGTGGCCCCGTCCCAGTGCCTGGCCCGCACAACCCCGGCGAACAGCCGCTACTGGCCGGCCGTGCGCGCCCGATCGTTTTCCAGCCGCGCCCGCTACAGGCGCGGTCTCGGCCATGGCGCGCTCGATGAGGGTGTCGCCCAGCCCTTCGATGCCGAGGGCGATGGCCTCCAGGAAGCTGGCGCGCGCCTCGGGCGTCGTCTCGCGATACCTCGCAAAGCCGCTGACAGCGAGGCGGCAGGCCCGGTCGACGTTGTTGGGGCCGGCGCCGCCGAACGCGGGTTCGATGTCGGTGGCAAGCGCCGGAGAAAAGGCGTTGAACGCGCCGGTGGTGCCGCTGACCCCGTCCTGCCCGATCAGCATGTGTCCGGTGATCTTCATAACGTCTTCTTCCCAACGAGCGGGCAGCCACCTTCTTCCATCGGCCGGAACGCCTCGTTGGCGGGAATGGAGGCGATGAGCTTGTAGAAGTCGCCCGCATACTTCGATTCCGACGGCTTCTTCACCTCGAACAGATAGAGCGGGTGGATCTTCCGGCCGTCTTCGCGAATGCTGCCCTTGCCGAACAGCTTGTCGTCGGTGGGCATCGCCTTCATCTTCGCTACCACGGCGCCGCCGTCGCCATCCGCCTTCATCGCCGTCACTGCCTTCAGGTAGTGGATCACAGCCGAGTACGTGCCCGCCTGCGCCATGGTCGGGAACTTGCCGTTGTTGGCAGCGGCGAATTCCTTGCCAAACTTGCGGTTCTCGTCGGTCATATCCCAATACCAGGTCTCGCTCAGCAACAGGCCCTGAGCAGCCTTGAGGCCGAGCGCCTGGACGTCGCTGCTGAAGACGAGCAGGCCTGCCAGCTTCTGACCGCCGGCGGTCACGCCGAACTCGGCGGCCTGCTTGACCGCGCCGATGGTGTCGCCCCCGGCGTTGGCCAGGCCCACTACCTGCGCCTTCGAGGCCTGAGCCTGCAGCAGGTAGGAGGAGAAATCGTTGCCAGGGAAAGGATGCCGGACCTTGCCGAGAACCTTGCCACCGTTCTTGACGACAACGGCCTCGGTGTCGCGTTCGAGCGAGTGGCCGAAGGCGTAGTCAGCAGTCACGAAGAACCAACTCTTGCCACCCGCCTTGACAACCGCCTTACCCGTCCCATTCGCTAGTGCCCACGTGTCGTAGGCCCAGTGGACCGCATTGGGTGTGCAGGCCTTGCCGGTGAGGTCGGAGGTGCCGCCGCCGGTGACAATCATCACCTTGTTCTTCTCCTTGACCACCTGGTTGACCGCCAGGATGACCGACGAGGTCGGCACGTCGACGATAGCGTCCACATTGTCCACGTCGAACCAGCGGCGGGCGATGCTCGCCCCGACGTCCGGCTTATTCTGGTGGTCGGCGGCCACGATCTCCACCTTCAGACCATGCTTCTCGGGCGCAAAGTCCTGGACCGCCTTCTTCGCGGCCCAGACCGAACCGGGACCAGCCAGCCCGGCATAAACGCCGGTCTGATCGTTGAGCACGCCGATCCGGACCACGCCGTCCGTGATCTCGGCCTGCGCCGTCGAGGCCGCCAGCAGCGCGGCGAGCGAAAGCAGCTTGATGCGATTGTTCATCCTGTGTCTCCTCTACTGTGGGGATATATATGGGGTGTTCCGTTCAGCGCTCGATTTCATGCCTTCCCTTCCACGCGCCGGGCATGCACGCCTGCTCCGGCGGGCGTTTCGTCATGACTTGGTGCCGGCACGGCAGCGTGGCGCGGTGCGGGCCGGCCGCGGCGGTTGGCCACGATGCTCTGGCACAACGCGTTCAACTCGCCGACGATGCCGCGGCGGAACGCCAGCACGCACACGACGAAAATGCTCCCCATGATCACGGTGATCATGGAACCGACCTTGTCCGCCAAGGCGTTCTGGATGACGACCACGATGCCCGCGCCCACCACCGGGCCGAAGGCAGTGCCAAGGCCGCCCAACAGGGTCATCAGCACGACTTCGCCGGAGGTGTGCCAGTGCGCGTCGGTCAGCGTGGCAAACTGAAAGACCAGGGTCTTGGTGGCCCCGGCAAGGCCGGCCAGGCCCGCCGAGAGGACGAAGGCCAGCAGCTTGTAGCGCGCGACGTCGTAGCCCAGCGAGGTGGTGCGCGCCTCGTTCTCGCGGATCGCCTTCAGGATCTGGCCGAAAGGCGAATGGATGATGCGGTGGATCAGCCAGAAGGTGAACAGGAAGATCGCCAGCACGAAGTAGTACATGCGCAGGTCCGACGCCAGGTCGATCAGGCCGAACAGCCTGCCTCGCGGAATGGCCTGCATGCCATCCTCGCCGCCGGTGAACGGCGCCTGCAGGAACAAGAAGTAGAACATCTGCGCCAAAGCAAGCGTGATCATCGCGAAGTAGATGCCCTGCCGGCGAATAGCGAGCGCCCCGACGACAAAGCCCGCGGCAACCGAGACGGCCGTGCCGAAGAGCAGGCCGAGTTCCGGGGTGAGCCCCCAGGTCTTCATGCCGTAGCCCGATATATAGGCCGCCGTGCCGAGGAACGCCGCATGGCCGAACGAGAGCAGGCCGGTATAGCCGAGCAGCAGGTTGAAGGCGCAGGCGAACAAGGCGAAGCACAGCACCTTCATCAGCATCACCGGATAGAGCACGGCCGGGGCCGCCAGCGCGCCCAGCAGCAGGACACCGTAGCCAAGATTTCTCATTTTCATACTCGACCTCACTTTTCCTTGCCAAACAGGCCTGCCGGCCGAACCATCAGCACGATGACCATGATCACGAAAACCACCGTGGCCGACGCCTCTGGATAAAACACCTTGGTCAATCCTTCGACCACGCCCAGCCCCAGCCCGGCGACGATCGCGCCAAGGATGGAACCCATGCCGCCGATCACCACCACCGCGAACACGACGATGATCAGGTTCGACCCCATCAGCGGACTTAGTTGCCCCGTCGGTGCTGCCAGCACGCCGGCCAGCCCGGCCAGGCCCACGCCGAAGGCATAGGTCATCATCACCATCACCGGCACGTTGATGCCGAAGGCTTGGGTAATGCTTGGGTTCTCGGTGGCGGCGCGCAGGTAGGCGCCGATGCGGGTCTTCTCGATCGTGAACCAGGTCAGCAGGCACACTGTGAGCGAGGCGCCGATAACCCACGCGCGGTATTTCGGCATGATCATGAATCCGAGGTTGAAGGCGCCGGCCACCTCGTCGGGAATCGAATAGGGCTGCCCCGAGACGCCGAATTGGAAGCGGAACAGGCCTTCGATAATGAGCGCCAGCCCGAAGGTGAGCAGCAGCCCGTACAGGTGGTCGAGCTTGTACAGGCACCGCAACAGGCCGCGCTCGATGGCGATACCCGCCAGCCCGACCAGCACCGGCGCCGCCAGCAGCGACCACCAGTAGCTGATGCCGAGATACTCCAGGCCCGCCCAGGCGACGAATGCGCCCACCATGAACAGCGCGCCGTGGGCAAAGTTTATGATGTTGAGCATGCCGAAGATCACGGCAAGCCCGAGGCTGAGAATCGCGTAGAACGAGCCGTTTACCAGCCCGAGTACGAGTTGCCCCAACAGCCCCTGTAGCGGGACTCCCAGAATCGTTGTCATGCTGTCTCCTCCGCAGCGGTCTCAGACACCCAGGAGTTCCTGGAGCAGGTGCTGCTTCTCGTGAATCTCGTGCTGGTGGATCTCCGCGGCGATTTGGCCGTGCTCCACCACGTACATGCGGTCGGCCAGCGGCGCGGCGAACCGGAAGTTCTGCTCCACCAGCACGATCGTGTAGCCCTTCGCCTTGAGGTCGCGGATGACTTGGGCGAGCTTCTGCACGATCACCGGCGCCAGT
This sequence comes from Cupriavidus sp. GW823-FHT06D04, assembly GCF_058795055.1. Classification (NCBI taxonomy): domain Bacteria; kingdom Pseudomonadati; phylum Pseudomonadota; class Betaproteobacteria; order Burkholderiales; family Burkholderiaceae; genus Cupriavidus; species Cupriavidus sp. GW823-FHT06D04. The sequence continues at coordinate 78,141 of NZ_JBXAHL010000021.1, forward strand.
CCCTCGGAGATTTCGTCCAGCAGCAGCAACCGCGCCCCAGTGCGCAGGATGCGCGCCATTGCCAGCATCTGTTGCTCGCCGCCCGAGAGCCGCGTGCCCTGGCTATGCCGCCGCTCGTGGAGGTTGGGGAACATCGCGTAGATCTCGTCGAGGCTCATCCCGCCGCCACCCACCTGCGGCGGCAGCAGGAGGTTCTCCTCACACGAGAGGCTGGAATAAATCGCCCGCTCTTCCGGGCAAAAGCCGACGCCGAGACGCGCGATGCGATGGGCCGGTATGCCGATTGCCTCGCGGCCGTCGATCATGACCGAGCCGGCGCGCCGCCCCGTCAGGCCCATGATGGCGCGCAGGGTGGTGGTACGGCCTGCCCCGTTGCGGCCGAGCAGGGTCACGCACTCTCCCTCGTTCACCAGCAAGTCGATGCCGTGCAGGATGTGCGATTCGCCGTAGAAGGCATGGAGGTCGGTGACCCGCAGGTATTCCGTCGCCATGATCAAAGCCCTCCCGGCGCAGCGAGCGCGGCATCAGCGCTGCCCATATAGGCCTCGATGACCTGCGGGTTGGCGGAGACTTCCGCGTATGTGCCCTCGGCCAGCACGCTGCCGCGCGCCAGCACCGTGATGGCGTCGCTGATGCCGGACACCACTTTCATGTTGTGCTCCACCATCAGGATGCTGCGATTGGCCGAGACCTTCTTGATGAGCTGCATGACGCGGTCAACGTCTTCGTGGCCCATGCCCTGCGTAGGCTCGTCGAGCAGCATCAGCTCGGGGTCGAGGGCCAGCGTGGTGGCGATTTCCAGCGCGCGCTTGCGACCGTAGGGCATCTCGGCGGTCGTCATGTCGGCGAAGTCCTCCAGTCCGACGTCGGCGAGCAATGCCATGGCCCTGTCATCGAGCGGTGCGAGGACTTTCGGCGAGCGCCAGAACTGGAAGGAAATCCCGAGCCTGCGCTGCAGCGGGATACGTACGTTCTCGAGCACGGTCAGGTGCGGAAACACCGCCGAGATCTGGAAGGAGCGCACCACGCCCCTGCGTGCGACCTGCGCCGGCTTTTCGTCGGTGATCTCGGCACCGTTGAACCGTATGGTGCCGCGCGTGGGATCCAGGAACTTAGTAAGGAGGTTGAAGCAGGTGGTCTTGCCTGCACCGTTCGGACCAATCAGCGCGTGGATATGGCCACGCCTGACCTTGAGACTGACGTCGTTTACGGCGACAAATCCCTTGAATTCCTTCCTCAGTCCGACGGTTTCAAGAATGAGATTGCTTGCCATAGTCATTTCCGCGCCCGTTGTTGGGTCTGCTGGAGAATATGGCCGCAACAAGATCACGTCCAATATATTATTGGTTAGTCATTGACACTTTTTGTGTATATATGTCGGAGGCGCAGCCAATCGCGCGCCACTCGCGGATTGTCGCGGACGTCAGGACACGAAGGCGTGTCGAAGCGCCACAGAGGCGACAGAAACGATTGCGAACAAGGGTCTGTTGCTTGAGCGAAGCGGACGCACGAACGTCCACGCGTCGGTGAAGGCGAATGACGCTTCATGGCGTGCGCCGTGACAAGGCGGCGCTTTTGAAGTGGGTGAAAGCCCCACCCGGCAACCGCTCCAGCCGGAAGCAACCGGAGCAATCGTGGAGGTAACGAAGCGGTTGAAGCCTTCGGTGAAGCGTGTCACGAAATACGGTGACAGCGCGAGTGTGCAGGCCGTAACGCGAGTGAACGCCGAGCAAGCCTCGAAAACGTCGATGCGCAGGCCGACCCGACTGCCATATCGGGGAAGGCTGATACGGCTGGGTGAATGAGCAGGCAGGACACCCAGTCGCTGCGCCGGGGTAGTGGCGACAGCATGTACACAAGGAAAGCGCACGCAACACGGGAAGCCCCCTGGCGTGGTCAGGGATGACCAACCGGACGCCCGTGAGGGACAGGCCGGGCGCCTTGGGGTGACGGAGAGGCCCGTATTACTGCTGAAGCCGGTGTAATGCTGGTGGAGGGAAGGGGCCTCAGTTCAGGACAGACGCATACGTAGCGAGGGCGTGGAGATTGGGCAACCTATCAACTCCGATCAGTGTTCAGAAGCTGCAGATGGCGTTACACGCGAAAGCAAAGGCAGAAGCCGAGTACCGCTTTTATGCTCTGTACGACAAGATCTATCGTGAGGATGTGCTGGCACACGCGTACGCCCAGTGCCGCTCCAACAGGGGCGCGCCGGGTGTCGATCGTCAGGACTTCGCGGAGGTCGAGGAGTACGGGGTGCAGAAGTTGGCTCGGCGAACTGGCGCTAGCGCTCAGGCAGGAGAGTTACCAACCGGACCCTATTAGAAGAGTGTTTGTGTGGTCTAATTTCCTCGGACAGGTCGATAGGAGGACAATCCGGTATCGACGAGGAAGAAAGATAGATGACAAGAAGGCGCCGACAATTTGACGCCAACTTCAAGCTGGAAGTGGTACGGATGGTGCGAGACCAAGGATTATCGGTCGGCGAGGTTTGCCGGTCGATGGAGCTTGGTGAGTCGGCCGTTCGGCGCTGGATGGCGCAGTACGATGCGGAGTGCGCCGGCGGACCTGGCGTAGGCAACCCGCTGACGGCGGAAGGAACACGCCAGTGCAGTGGCAGTGCTGGGCCGATTTGGCTCGGCCGCCCGTGGTGACCCGCTCTACGACTCCGGCGTGCAGTTGGGTACCGTATGGCTGAAATTGCTCGCTTAGCCGACGCTCGGTGGTCGAATGCGATTGACTGCTTCTGGCGTGGAAGCGACTTCCGTCAGCCGCAAGGCGGTCGGCCCTTGCCGACTGGACCAAGGCGCGGCGATAAGGTTCGATAACGTTGCCATATTATCCAGGGCGGCGCCGCCTCGCGCTTTTTTCTGAGCGCAATCGCCCACGGGTTGGCGTCCCATGCGCCTGCGCATTCGTGTGCGGTATATACAGCATGGTGATATTTGTGACGAAAAAGCTACAATCACAGAACTCACACCGCACACGCGACTGCAAATCATCTTCGCTGAGGTCCAATCGTTTCGGATATTGCGAATTCGATTATTTCGAATTACTATACACTCACATGTCTTCCGGGGACTTCCCATGCACGCAACCATCACCAACACGACGCTGCCTTCGGCAGACGAAAGTGCTATCGCTCGGGAATCGAGCCGCAGCCTGGCGGTGGCCTTGGACAGCCGATCCGATATGCAGCAATTCGATTTCAAGACTGACAAGGGCGAGTTGCATAGTGTCACATTGCCCACCTCTGCGCTGAGGCTTCTCGTCGAGGTTCTCGCGGAAATCGGCCAAGGGAACGCCGTCTCCATCATTCCCATTCACGCCGAGCTGACGACGCAAGAGGCCGCGGACCTGCTTAACGTCTCTCGACCATACTTGGTTCAGCTTCTGGAGAAGGGCGAGATTCCGTTCCGTAAAGTCAACACGCATCGGCGCGTCCTCTACCAGGACGTTGTCAGCTACAAGCAGCGCATTGATGACGAGCGACGCAAGGCACTAGACGAACTCGCAGCGCAGGCCCAAGAGTTGGACATGGGCTATTGAGCATGACTTCCAACTTCGCTGTAGTCTACGATGCCTGCGTTCTCTATCCTGCTCCGCTGCGCGATCTGCTGATGCGGCTCGCGCTGACCGACCTGCACCGTGCAAAGTGGACGAATCAAATTCATGACGAGTGGATTCGCAACCTCCTTGCGCGGCGGCCGGAGCTTTCCGCGGATCGCCTTGCAGGCACGCGCGAACTGATGAACCGAAGTGTTCGCGATTCGCTGGTTAGCGGCTATGAGCACCTTATTGAGTCCATTGAGTTGCCTGATCCTGATGATCGACATGTGGTTGCGGCCGCAATTCATAGCGGCTCGGAGGCAATCATCACGTTCAATATGAAGGACTTCCCGGAAACCGCACTCAAGGAGTTCAACGTCGAGGCGATCCACCCGGACGATTTCGTCGTGGACCTCTTTGATCTGAATGCAGGGAAGGTCCTGGCGGCAGTGGCGGAACACCGTGGATCTCTAAAGAATCCACCGAAGTCTCCTTCGGAGTATTTGACTACCCTTTCGGCGCAAGGCCTGACGCAAACGGTGTTGATCCTAACGCAGTACAGTCTGGCAATCTGAATCCCCGGCCTCATCTTGGCATTCCGCCGCGACCGATGCTCGGCCTCCAGACGTCGTGGCAAGGCGGCGACGATCGGGTACCGCAACGCCGCGGGGCAGAGTTGGGACGGGCAGGGCGAGATGCCCGACTGGCTGCGGCGGGCGGTCAATGCGGGGCAGAGCGTGGAGTTTTACCGGGTCGGATAGTGATGCTTGGGGTTATCCCCCGCTTCAACAGCGGATCGGTCTGAGGCCCCGAACTTCCTGTGATAGCGGCTCCCTTTGTCTTGGCATGCTCCCGACTGGGGGGTGGGAACATAAGAATGGCCTTGCTACGCCTTACTTCGACGTCTGACCACCACGCACATGGCAAAGCGCAGAATTGACAGTAAACGCGAACAGCGCATCTCGATGGAGATCGTTGTCGACGCATACACCGAAGAAGAATGCGCGATGGCGTGGTACTGCCATCTTGAAGAAACCCTGAGCTTTCCATTCGAAGCGCGGGTACGTCAAACCTTGGCCGCTTCTCCGCTACGCGTCAGTGAGCAAGTCTGCGTCACCGGACTCGCTCATGACCAATTGTGCCGCTTTGCCATTTTTGTTCGAGCGCAGCACTACCAGCGTGATCTCGTCGTTCCCCTTGCCCAACTTGTCCCGCTTCGTGCCAACCAGAGCACGAGGTCTCCGACTGGCACTACTGGTGCGACCAAGGCTACAGCTTCTGAGCATCCCAAGCCCATGCGCAGCCGGCCACATCCTTCGCCTGAATCCCCAGTGGTGGGGCCAGTTTGGCCCGCTTTCACGTCTAACTACGGCGGGCGAAGGTGGGGATGAATGCGAGGACCAATCCGCTGCAGAAGCGCGATTCCAAATTGTGCGGACTATCATTACGTTTGCTGAATTCCAGGCCTTTGCCACTAGGCCGGAAGCGGCCTGAAGAATTGCCCTGATTGCCTATGCCCATAATTTCCCTCACTGAAGCGCTGAACAATCTCACGGTAGACAATCTGAAATCGCTGATGCGCTGGCTTCCAGATGCCTCACCCATCGGCAAGAAGGGTGGGCTGGTTGAAGAGATCCTACGGAACCTTGCCGGCGACAGGCTGAACGCGCTGTGGGAAGGGCTAGACGAAACTCAACGTCTGGCGGTGGCAGAGGCCACGTATGCGGGCGACGGCTGCTTCAATGCCATGCAGTTTCGAGCAAAGTACGGGCGTTTGCCGAACTTTTCGGTCCGGGACGAGCGGCGCCGATACCACCAGTATGGGCCGCCCACGGCGTTGTGCCTGTTTCTGTACTACCAGAACGGATTGCACTGCGTGCCCACCGATTTGAAGGAGCGGCTCATGGCATTCGTGCCCGCGCCCGAGCCTGTCCGGCTGGACACGGTCGATACTCTTCCCGGAATGTTCGGTGAAAGCCCGTTGACGGTGCGGCTGTGTGAGCGCGATGCCCTGGCGGATCTACCGCTGTTACTGCGTCTGGTGGATCAGGGAAAGCTTAAGGTCAGCGAGAAGACATCGCTGCCGGGCACGGCAACGTTGCAATTGTTGTGCGGGCAACTTTCCGGTAGCGACTACTACGCCGAGCACGCGCCGGGTCCCACCGATCAGGAGATTGGGCCAATCAAGGCACTTTCTTGGCCGATGCTGCTTCAGGCAGCCGGGCTTGTGCGACGTAACGGCAGCAAGCTGGTGCTAAGCAAGGCCGGACTGACAGCCCTGACGACCCCAACGGCTGACGTGCTTGGCACAATCTGGCGGAAATGGCTGAAGGCGAGGCTGCTTGATGAATTTAGCCGCATCGATGTCATCAAAGGGCAAAAGGCCAAGGGCGGTGCGATGACTGCAGCGGCGCCGCGCCGCGCGGCGATCGCCGAGATGCTGCAGCGTTGTCCGGCCGGCGAGTGGATCAGCATCGACGCGCTTTCTCGCTTCATGGTGGCAACTGGGCGTACTTTCGACGTGGCCCGCGACCCTTGGAGTCTTTACATCTGCGAGCCGGATTACGGCAGCCTGGGGCACAGCGGCTACCATGACTGGGACATTCTGCAGTTGCGCTATATGCTCTGCTTCCTGTTTGAGTATGCGGCGCCACTTGGCATCATTGATATCGCATACACCGAACCGGCGGGGGCTCGGCCTAATTTTCACGATATATGGGGAACGGATGAACTCCAGTTCCTCAGTCGCTACGATGGCCTGGCCTATTTTCGCGTGACCTCGTTGGGTGCCTATTGCCTTGGCGCCAGCGGCCACTACACGCCGGCGCCGGTCCAGTCTAGCGTAAGGCTGTCTGTCATGCCCGGCATGCAGGTCAAGGTTATCGCGGGCCGTCTGTCGGCAGAAGAATCGCTGGTTCTGGGCGTGTGGGCGACCGAAGAGGCGGACAGACTCTGGCGGCTCGACCTTCAGAAGGCCATCGTAGCAGTCGAGAGGGGGCATGACATCGCCGAACTTCGCGAATTCCTGCAGGGCCGGGACCACCAGCCGCTGCCAGACACGGTGGAATCCTTCATCAAGCGGGCTGGCAAGCAGGGCAAGGCGCTGAAAGTCGCGGGGACCACGCTGCTGATTGATTGCAATGACGCGCAAATGGCAGCCATGCTGGCCACGCGCAAGGAGACCGCCCATCTGTGTCTGCGCACCGGTGATAAGCATGTGGTAGTGCGGCTCGAGGACGAAGAAAAGTTCCGGACACATATTCGCGCGTTGGGCTATGGGATGACGGCCTGAGGTTTGCGCCCGTCGGTGGTGCCATGCCAGGGGCGAGCGCCATGCGACGGGAAGATAGATGGGTGACGGCCCGGCCGCAGACGCAGGCCGTGGTGCTGGCGGGTGGCTCGATGCCGCCGAGCGGGTCCCGGTGACGTCCCGCCCCCCATCGTATTTGGGCCAAGTCCAAATGCCGTACCGATTCCGGCTTATAAGGCAACTACCGGGTCCCCAGGGCGCAGCCCGCACAGGGTGCGCCGGCGCCAGGCGTAATGGAATCCCTGAAGCAGGTCGCGCGGCGGGGCAGTGCAGTGCGGGGTGGTATCGTACGATTTTGTTCGCTGCGTCGATGGTACGCACGTGCAATGCCAGAGTATTAAGAGGGACATCAGCCGCCATGGTGGATTCGGGGTATCCGCAGTTCTTTCGTCCGTTGACGCTGAAGAGGCGAGGGCTGATCGCTGCCTGCATCCGCGCATTCTATGCGCGGCTTTATGGTTCTCATGCCGACTACCGTTCCATCCTTGGGCGCGAGGACTTGCGTGACCTCTTTGTCCAGACCATGCAGTCCGCCACGCTGCCGGCCGACCCTACCGGTGAAGACGGCGAAGACGGATTCGCCGCCGGTGAGCTGGCCGACGACCAGAAGCTGGCAAGTGCCATCGTGCGCCTCCTTGTCGCGGACGGCTGGCTCGAAACCGCCGAGGATCGCGTCCGGCTGGTTACCGCCTACCGCTTCACCCGAGCCGGCAAGATCTTCGCACAGGCGCTGACGCTGGCCGACCGCCCACGCGAACGGACCCGTCAGCGCAACATGCGCTCCTGCAAAAATGCACTGAGTGCCTTCATCGAGCGCCGCGATGTGGAGGACCTGCTCGACGCCTACGAGTATGCCGATCGGGTCATTGCCGACCTCTCCGAAGATATCGAGCTCTTCTACGACCTGGCTCGCAAAATACTGCTTGATGCACATGTGCAGGGCAATTGGGATGGGTTCATCGAATTCGTAGAGCGACGTTTTCGTGATGAGTTCTCGCCCCGCCTGGTCTATGACAATGCCGAGCGCCACCGGCTAGACATCGGGGCGCTGATCGAACGTCTTAACGAGTTGACCGCGGTCGAGATGCAGGCCATTGACGATGAGCTGGCCAACCACGCGGCATGGGCCGCGCAGGCCGCGCCGGAGGGGGCTATCTTGAGATGGATGCTTGATCGGATCGACGAGATGGTGACCGCGGCCTGCCGAACGAAGCAGCCGGAATTGTTCCGGGCTATGGAAAGCTATGTGCGCCGCCATGTGGTCTTGTTGTCGCAGAGTCTGTTCATGGGGGCATCGGGCAGCGGGGCGGCATTGTCCACCCTGATCCGCCGCCTGGGGGATATCCCGGAGCGGGATCAGCGCGCGTGGCTGGAGCGGCAGGGAGCGGCGCTCGCACCGGTAAGCGTGGCGCTGTATGATCCCGCCGCTGTGCAGCCGAGAAAGGCCGCCGAGCGTAACCGGGCACAGGCCGTGAGCATCGTTCCGGAGATCACGCGGGAGGAGCGTTTGCGTCAATTCGTACGGCAAGCGGAGGAGCGGGCCTTCTCCCTGTCGCATCAAGAGGTCGTGGATTACTTGCTCGGTTCCATGCGTGGCACGGGCGCGCTGCGCCTGTCCGAGTTGCCGGTCGACGATGCCATCCAGGCGTTATCGTTGTTGCGGGCAGTCGAGGCAGCACGGGACCAAGAGGGACTGGACGTGGAGCGGCTAGACGCCGAGCCGCTGGACAATGCCATCATGTCAGGTACCGACTATGCAATCAGGAGGCGCCATGTCGGCCATGGATGAAATTACGATTGGGCAACTGGTGGAAGCGGAACTGAAGGCGGGAGGCGTCAGGCCGGAGGCGTTCCGGCAGATTCTCGGCCGCCTGTTCGGGCTGTCCATCCTGCACCGGGAGGACAGCGCCATCGAGCGTCAACTCTACGACGACGCCGTGCGTATCGAGGGCCTGCTCAATGCGTACTTCGACGTGGGCGGGTTCCGGCTGCTGCACGAGCGGCATCAGAGTTATTTTCGGCTTTACCCGCCGGGGGCGCGCGTGCCCGGACTGCCCGCCGAGGACGATGCTATAGCGGTGGACGCCGTGCGGGCGAAGCTCTCCGCCGATTTCGTGGCATGCTGCCTGGTGCTTCGCTTGCTGTACAACGAAAGCCTGCGGCAAGGCTCGATCAACGAGCGCAACGAAGCGCTCGTCACCGTGGAATACCTGAATGCCACGCTGACTGCGCAGGTGCGCCGCTCACTGCCGGCCAAGACTGCGCGGGAGAAGCTCTTCGCCGACCTGAAGCGTGCCCGCCTGATCGACTACCGGGCGGATTCCGAGGTGGAAGATGCTGACGCTCTGGTCGCCATTCGTGGGACGATCCTGCAGTTCGTGGCGGATTCCGCCATTGATGCCCTGCTGGCCGAAACACCGACGCCCGTGTCGGCCGTCACGTCGCCGGAGCCTGACGATGAAGCTTGAGAAGCTCATCCTGGTCAACTGGGGCTTCGTGGTGTCCCGGGAATACCCCTTTGGCCACACCACCTTGCTGTCGGGTTCGACCGGGGTGGGGAAGTCCTCTTTCCAGGACGCAATCCAGCTGGTCATGACCGGCGGCAAGCAGCACATCAACGTTTTCAACTCGGCGCAGGACGAGAGCGGCGCCTCGCGCGCGGGCGGCAAGGTGAGGCGGACGCTCGCGTCCTACGCGGTAGGCATGCGCGACAACCTCTGCGTCCGGCCGTATGGGTCGCACACCTATGTCGTCGCCGTCTTCGCACCCGATGACGGGGAGTCCGCCGAGCCATTCAGCGCCGTGGTGGCCGTGGAAGCCGCCGTGTCCGGTACACGCGAGCAAGGCCGCAGCGTCGATGTGGCACGCAAGCTCTACTTTGTGCTGCCGGGCAGCCGCGTGATGGAGGCGGATTTCATCGAATCGCGCAAGGGCAATTCGATTACGGCGGTAAAAGTCGAGGATATCTACCATCGGCTGCGCCAGCGCTATCCGCGCGTCCTGCCGTTCGAGAACAGCATCGAAGACTATCTGTGCAAGCTCTATGCCGAGTTTCGCGGCGGCGGCAAGACGCTGGTCGGGCCGCGCGAGGCGGAAGGGGCGGCGCGGGCTTTTGTCCAGTCCATTGCCCGAAAAACCGTCGGCTCGGTGGACGAGCTGATCCGGGAGCAGGTGCTGGCCGAGCCTGATTTCTCCGATCAGATCGGGCATATCGCGTCGCTCATGCAGAACGTGCAACGTCTGCGCAAGATCGCTACCGAATTGCTGGCGTGCCGGGAGCGGCTGGCAGTGCTGAAGGCACACGCGGATGGGTTCCTTATCGCGTTCGAAGAAGCCATGGAGGCCGAACTGGGCGAAGCGCTGCGCCGACAGCAGGATGTTGAGGAGGAGATCCAAAGACTGGAGGCCTGCCGGCGCCTCGCCCTGGCCGAAGTCGAAAAGCAGCAGGCGCTTGCCGACCGACACGCGCAGGCGCTAAAGCGCGCCACGGAATTGCACGGCACTGCCAAGGGGCGGCTCAATGGTAATCCGGTGGCGCAAGAGCGTGAGCGCCTCGGCCGCGAGATGGCCGTGGCCACTGAAAGCCGAACCCGAATCGCGCTGGACGTCCTGGCCGCCCTGACGGGCTTGCGAGGCGTGCTGGATGAATTGGCTGCCTTGGCTAAACAGCCAGCAGCGCACACCTGCGCTTACGCGCCCCATGTAGAGCGTCTGGTCGTCGATGCCGCGGCAATCGATGTCGCCGACGGCCAGGCCGCCGCGCGTGAACTCGCGGCGATGCTGACAGGCGCGCAGATCGACCCAGCGAGCTTGCGGCGCGACCGGTTCGCCAGACTGGATGCCGCCCTGGCTCCCATTGCGCAGCGGCTGCAGGGCGCCGACGGGCTGTATGGGGCAGTGGTACAGCAGCAGGCGCGGGAGTCGGATCGCGCTGCCGCCCTGCAAGGGGAAATCGATGACCTGAAGCGGCGCCGGCAAGGGCTGGAAGATGGCCACTTTGACTTGCCGGCGCATGTGGAGACCGCGGTCCGATATCTCGAAGCCAAGATGCCGGGCGCCCATCCCAGGGTGCTTTGCAACCTTGTCCAGCCGCGGGAGGGCTCGCGCTGGCAGAATGCCATCGAAGGGCTCTTGGGCGGCAACCGCTTCGTGATCCTGGTGGCCGCGCAGTATGAGGCGAGCGCCATCCGGGCGCTGCGACACGAGCTGCCGGCTGCTAGGCAAGGGCGGGAGGCTTCCGTGGTGCAGGGGGAACTGGCCAAACGGCGGGCGGAAAACCAGGCGCTGTCGCCCGATGCCGTGTTGCAGGAGCTGGTGATCGCCGATGAGACCGCGCGCGCCTATCTGGTCGCAAGCTACGGCCGTTATGTCAAGGTAGCGGATGCGCAGGCACTGCGAGGCGCGCCACAGGCACTGACCGTGGACGGCATGGCCAGCGGCGGATTCAAGATGTTTTCGTCATGGGTGGAGGACGGCGAACTTGCCTTCGGTGCAGAGGCGCGGCGCAAGCGCGTGGTGAGGCTTGCCCGGCAAATCGACGAAAAGACGCGGGAAAGGGACGCACATCGCGCAAGCGGCGCAGAGTTGGCCGCCTGGGGCGCGCGTCTGCTCTGCCTGAAGTTTGTGCCTGTTGCGCCGATGCTGGACGAGCTGGGTGAAACGCAGCGCGGGCTGAGTAGTCTCGCGGCGCAGCTCGCCAGCCTGGATGACTCCGACCTCATCGTCCTGGAGCGCCGCGTGGCGCGTGCGGAGCAGCTCTTGGACGGCCACCACCGCCTATCCAATGGCGCGTCACGCTTAGCGGGCGAAGCGGCGGGGCAGGCGCGTGGCTTCGAAGGGAACATCGCTGACGCCGAAGCTAAGCTTGTGGAGTGCCGGGACGCCGTGAGACAGGTAAACGCCCGCGTGGCTGAGCTGATCCGACTCAATCCGCACTTCGATCCGGTACGGCTTGACCAGCGCGCCCGGCAAGCGGCCACGGAGCAGACTTCAGCGTCCTTCGATGGACGGCGGCGCCAGCAAGCCGGTCTCTACCGTCAGGAGCGCGAGGCATTCGAGCGGAAACTGGAGGTACATAATCTCTTGTCTTCCTCGTTCGATGAGCGGGTTGACTTTCAGCCTTGCCACTCAACGCAGGGGGAGTATGAGTGGCAAGCCTATGGCGGCATACCCGCTGCCCGGCGGCAAATCTCGGCCATGTTAGAACGGCTCGACCAAGTGCGCATCCTCAACAACACCAGCGAGTTGGGGGGCGCCGAGAAGAGTTTCAACAATACCTTCAGTACGCATTTCGCGCTGGCCGTACGCACCGCGGTGGAGCAGGGCATCGACCCGCTCAAGCGGCTCAATGAGAAGCTCAAGCGCCTGGCATTCGGCGAAGACCGTTTCGAGATCGAATACGGGCAGATGGTCAAAGAGTACAAAAAATACTTCGACCTGTTCCAGGAACTGAACCGGCTGGCCGAGACACAAACGCCGGTGGACTTGTTCTCGGCCGCCGAAGGCGTGCTGTCCGCCGACAGCGTCATGGCGCTGGATGACATCAAGCTGCTATTGCTCGACACCAACCGCGACCACGCGTTGCGGCGACTGAAGGACATAGCGGATTACCGCAACTATCGCCAATATGACATCCGCAAGTACTCGGAGGATGGACGCGAGGCGTCCTTGGCAAGAATGGCGACGTTCTCGGGAGGCGAGCTAATGACGCCAGCCTATCTGGTACGGGCCGCGGTGCTGGCCCAGGCATTTCGCCAGTTCGAGAAGACGCCGAGCCTGAAGCTCATGATGATCGACGAGGCCTTCGACAAGATGGACGAGGGCCGCACCGCTGCCGTGATGCGCTATCTCAATGAGAACCTTGGCCTGCAACTGGTGGTTGCCATGCCATCCCGCGCGTCCGGCCCTCTGCTCGAGTTGTTCAGTTTCGAGCATCGTTTTTCCCTGATGAAGGTGGAGGGTCTGGCAGGCGAACTCGATAAGATTACCGAGGTGGACAGCTCTTTGTTGAAGGCCGACCGGCTACATGCCCTCTGGACTGAACGCCGGGAGGCGGTGCGGCGTGAAGCGGCGGGGCAGTTCGACTTGCAAGAAGCACGCAAGCAATTGGTCTCGGACATGGGGACATGAGCGGCGATTGCATTCCGGAGCACCGGCCGACCGCCCTCACCGCGTTGCTGAATGCGCTGGTGGACCGTATCGAGGCAAAGCCGTTTGTCGAGAGACGCCGCGATATCAGCTTCCCTTTGAGTGCCGGGACGTGGCCGGAGTTTTTCTCGATCGCCCTCCATGGCGAACGTATGTTCGTGTGGGGCGCCCTGGAAGCGCTGCAGACGCAGCCCGGATTCGCGCTGGTGTTGGACCAGCGTCGCGGCCAGCGGGATCTTGATATCTGGGAGCGCTCACCGAAGCTCGTCATTGCCGCGCAAGCGGAAGCGTTTCTTCGCGACGAGACGGGACGCCAGCCCAGTGCCGTGGTCGCCTGGATGGCTCAGTGGCGGCAGGCTGTGCTCGCGCGCTTCAGCAACGCGACGCTGTGCGAGCGGCTTCTGTCCCGCCCGATCCTCATCCTGCAGCGTTCACCGGAACAGGTGCTGGAGCGTCTCGCGGGCATCCCGGCCCTTGCCAGCGAGAACCTCATGCTCCATGAGGTAGCAGGCCGGCAGTTCTGGGGGTTGTCTAAGGTTCTCAACGGCCACCAGGAGGCCATTGCTCTGTTGCTTGACATGGAAGTCTGCCCCTTTCCAGACAAGCCAGTGCAACTGCTGGTAGCTGTGCGTACAGCCGATCCTGCCGCCCCGATCCTGTTTGTGGAAAACGCCGCAACGTTCGAAGCGATGGCGGCAGGCAGGCTGAGCGCCGCCGAAGGCTTTGTCCTGATATATGCATCAGGATACAAAGCGAGCGCGAGGCGCCTGCGCCAGCCGGTTGGCAGTTCAGTTTATTTTGCGCCTGGCGTGTTTGAGCGGAATGCGGCGTTGGGGATTCGCATTCTTGCATGGCTGCATGGGACCGACGTCACGCGCCCCGTTTATTTCTGGGGCGACCTGGACTTTTCCGGGATGGATATTCTCAAGGAGTTGCGCGTGGTATTTCCAGGCGCGCAAGCGTGGAAGGCTGGCTACGAGGCGCTGCTTGCACGCCTTCTCGCCGAAGAGTCCCACGCGCCGGATGAAGCGAGGAAGTCGGGCCAGACCGATCCGGGCCTTACCGGCTGCCCTTATGCGGATGAAGTGCTGCTGCCAGCACTACGTACGCTAGGCCGATTTGTCGACCAGGAAAGTCTGTAGCCCTCTTGCCCGCGCCAGACAGCGCACGCAGAGCGCTGACATTGACCGTGCTTGCGCGTATTGGCAAGACTGGCAACGGAGGGCTAACTAATGAAAGACCGACACCACGATGACGCGATGGCCGAAATGTTCCGCGAGGATCCGGCGTTTGCCCTAGAGACACTCAACGCCATTCTCGAGGATGGCGATCAAGCCGAACTGATGATCACGCTTCGCCAGTTGACCAAGGCGTTCGGCGGTGTCCAAGCTGTGGCTGAGCAGGCTCACCTGAATCCGACTCAGCTCTATCGCACGCTGTCCCCAACTGGAAATCCCGTACTGAGCAACCTATCGGCGATTCTCAAAGCGATGGGAATGCGTTTGGCGGTCCGTCCAGCGCGTGGCGAGTCGGCTCATACATAAAGGTTCAGAGTTGCTCTTGACAGGTGCCCTCAAGTGAGGCCAAGCCAAGCATACCCGATCAGCACTTTGCTGTGCGCTGGGTGTTATGTTGAGTGAGAGGGCTAGCCGGCTGCGGTCACAGCCAGGCGCTCAGTCCTCCGTCGGCGCGTGGACGCTGAAGGCAGGAGCAAAGTCGAAATGGGCCGCGGCATACATGGCATTGCACGCCCAAACCTCTTCACCGTGCTTATAGAAGGCAACCCATTTGCCGTCGCTGACGCAGTGGGCGCCAGGAAAGACTTCGGCATGGCCGTTCGGACCGTCCAGCGAAAAGGGCGCGTGCGGCGTGGCCCAGTAATGGCCACGCGGTAGGGGCGCAATCGTCTTTGGCATCTTATCAGGCCCGGTGTGGTGTCCCAGGCGGCGGCCGCGCCTCGCTATGGCGAAATGGAGGCGCTGTCAATCCTGCAACGGCGTAGCATCACGCGGCGACATCCTGGTGTAGTCTCGCCACCAAATTACTCCTGCTATTCGGCAATTTCCATGGCGCGACACCTTCAATTCATGGACCGGGTCTTCTGCGTCGGCGCCATCATTGTGGTCGTCGCCATTGCCTCCCGGCAAGTATATCTGCGCAGCGCCGCAGAGGCGGACGTAGCCGATGCGGATGAGGAACCCGCGACAATGATCTTGATTCGCTGCGAGACGATGCACGATCGTCTCCAGAAGGAGCCCAGTCTGGGCTGCAGAGGCTGACACGCGACCGCGTGCTCGTTGTCGGGAATCCTGAGTACGGCGAATCTCGATGCGGCCGGCCGTCCACTCTCTGCTGGTGTGGCGCTGGCGGCTGTCCGCTTCCGGAAGCGGTCGCAGGATTTTGCGCTTGCTTCGTCCCGTGGCTTCTTTCCGGTTAGCTTCCCTACAGGCAATCCAGCAGATCGCCCTGCGGCGGTCCAGACGCCACCACGTGCCGGTGTTAAGGCGAAGACCTAAACCAAGCGAACAAAGAAGAAAAGCCCGCTGCAAGGGCGGGCTGAAATCCCTTCGGTGAAAGGGAGAAGACGAGGGTGAGTGTAAACCCTAATAAAATATCTTGCAGAGCATGGCAGAAGCCCGTCGGGTAGTGCCAATCCGTTACTTTCATGATAATGAAACTATGGAATGGCGATGCTAGCGAACGGTGCAATGAACGGCAAGATCTCGCCGTTGTCTACTGCTCGTCTTATTGCGACCCACTTCGGCCGTCGGTCCGAGTCAAGGGCGGCTTCCAACGTACAACCGTCCTTCGTGCTGCCGTGCTGGCCGGTAAGTTCTCGGCCTATCCGACGCAGTTGAGGACCGTAGACAATGGGTGATGAATACTGTGACGTGCCTTCCGCTTCCATCGGCTCTACTGGCATGCCCTCCTGGTGGGCGTGGTGGCCAAGTGCTTGTCACACAGGCCTCATGTTGAGAGTTGCCGTCGGGTAGCTTCAGTGTTGTGCCATTCGAGCGAACGGTCGATGTCCAAATAGACTGCCGGCACCGACGAACAGCAGCGCGACACCCAGATTCCACAACAAGACCATCGCGCTAGCATCCAGCGGATGAATGAGTAGCAGGCTCGTTGCCGCGATCGCGGCAACGGCAAGGCCCGCACACATCGCCACCGGCGCAGGCGAGAGGCGTGCCACATAGCGCAGCATGGCCGTCAAAGCAATGGCCAGCGGCGTGCTGACCACCACCAGCGTTGCGAAGCAGCGCGCGGTCTCGCCGGGCGACATGCCTTCCGGCCCGATCTCCACCCAGTTCGTCAGACAGCCGTAACCGATTGTGCCCATCCAGACGGCCAGGGATGGTAGCGGCATCCACAGCCACCGGCGCGAGCGACCCGGCACGCTGGCGATGAACGCGGCCGCCGCGGCCAGGATGCCGGTCCCGATGGCGGCTGCAACGCTGGTGACGAACACCGGCTGTTGCAACTTCAGCGCAAGGTCTGGCCGCACGCCATTCACGAGCATGACTAGCACTAGCAACAGGGCAGCCAGCAACAGCCAGCACACCACCCGCACCAAGGGCCGGTGCAAGCGGCGAACCGGCTTGGCGTCAGCCACCAGCGACTCGATCAGGTCAGGGGTCTCTCTCACGGCTTGCTACCTTGGGATTCGAACAGTTTGCGCAGCGTCTTCAAGGCGCGATGGGTGGCCACTTTCAGCGCGACGACAGACATGCCGCTGGCGACAGCAGCCTCTTTCAATGACATTTCCTCCAGTTTCAGCATGCGCAGCGCCTCGCGCTGTCCGGCAGGCAGACAGTCCACCGTGTCGCGCACCGCCCGCGCGTCCAGTGCCATTTCCTGGAGGTTCGCGCCGGGGTCGGAAATGGTTTCCGGTTCCGTGTCGAGCGGTGTTTCGCGCGCACTGGTGCGTGCCCGCCGGCGCAGGCTGTCGATAATGCGCCGGCGGGCGATGGCCACCAGCCACGGACCGAACGGACGTGCCGGGTCGTAGGTGTGGCGCACGGCGTGAATCGTGAGCAGCACATCCTGCACGGTGTCCTCGATGTCCCCGTGGTTGTGGACCTGCCGTACGGCCAGCGCCCGGATGTACGGGGTGATGCCTTCGAGCAGGGCGCCGGTACGCCGCGCGGTCGCCTGCCTGTGCGCGGGCCATCATGGCCGACCAGTCCGGCTTGCCGTCCGGGCGGCACGCCGGCTCGGACAAGGGGCTAGGACCAGCCGCATCGTGCGTGGCGTCCACGAGGCCCGGCTTGCCGCCGGCATGGTGGCCTGGGCGTTGTGAGCGGTCAGCTTGGGAAGACATGCCTAAATTCTGCTTCATGGAGAGCCGCCTGTCGCGCAATTAGTTTTTCCGGGGATGCGTAACCTTTGGTCGCGTGGGGCCGAATCTCCTGACACGGCTCCGGATCCGGGCCGCAACCGTCAGGAGAAAGCAAGATGAACAAGCACGTATTGGCCGAATCCACCTTGTCGTCCGCCCTTGGGCTGGCGCTTGCCATGGTCGCCGCGCCCGCGCAAGCGCAAGCGCAAGCGCAAGTGCAAGCGCAAGCCACGAAGGACATGAGCGCGATGCCGCAGGTCGTGAAGGACAACATGGCGAGGATGGAAAAGAGCAAGCTGGAGAAGTGCTATGGCATCAATGCCGTGGCAAAGAACGACTGCGCGGAAGGTGCGCATTCCTGCGCGGGACAAGCCACGCAGGCACGCGATGGCAAATCCTTCGTGTTGCTGCCCGCCGGCGATTGCAGCAAGATCCAGGGCGGCAAGCTGAAGGTCTCATGAGGCAGGAGCGAACCATGGCTGCCGCGGCTGTCGCCTACCCACGCGGGCTGGGCCCGATCCCGCCGCGCGCCGGGATCGGACTACGCTTCCGGCACCATCAGGCAGTGGTGGAGGAACACCCGGCCGTTTCGTGGTTCGAGGTGCATACGGAAAACTACATGGGCGGCGGCCGCGCGCCGGGCTGCCTGGACGCCATTCGCCGTGACTACGTCCTATCGCTGCACGGCGTTGGCCTGTCGCTGGGCAGTGCAGACGGGCTGGACCTGGCGCATCTGGCGCGGGTGCGCGAGGTGGTTGAACGGGTCGAACCCGGGCTGGTGTCGGAGCATCTGTCCTGGAGCATCACCTGCGGCACGTATCTTGCCGACCTGCTGCCCTTGCCGATGACCGAGGAGGCGCTGGCCGTGGTTTGCTCGCATGTCGACCAGGTCCAGGGCGCACTGCGGCGCCGCATCCTGGTCGAAAACCCGTCTACCTATCTCCAGTATCGCCACTCAACCATTCCCGAGTGGGAATTCCTGTCCGAAGTGGCGCGGCGCACCGGGTGCGGCATCCTGTGTGACGTCAACAATATCTATGTCAGCGCCTGCAATCACGGATGGGACGCCATGACATACCTGCACGCGCTTGCGCCGGCCGCCATCGGCGAAATCCATCTGGCCGGCCACAGCGTGCGGCAACTCGGGCAGGGGCAGGTCCTGCGCATCGACGATCACGGCTCGCGCGTGGCACCGGCGGTGTGGGCGCTCTACGAGGCGGCGCTTGGGCGGTTCGGCGCGGTGCCGACGCTGATCGAATGGGATACGGACGTGCCGCCTCTCGATGTGCTGATGGGGGAAGCGCGTATCGCTCAGGCGGCACTGGAGAGACAGCAGCATGCAATCCGATCCGCCCTCATTGCTTGAGCTGCAGCGCGCGTTCGCCCAGGAACTGGGGAATCCTGCCGCCGGTGGGGCCTCGGCGCACGTGATCGCGGACGGGCTGGCGCCGCAGGCGCGGCTGGGTATCTACCGAAACACCGCCACCGCCACGCTCGTAGGCGCGCTGCGCCTGTCATATCCGGCCGTCCAGGCCCTGGTAGGCCCCGAGTTCTTCGAAGGCGCGGCCCGGCTGTTCATCGGGCAGTCTGCCCCGCAGAGCGCGTGGCTGGATGCGTACGGCGAGGCGTTCGCGGAATTCCTGGCGCGTCTGCCTGAGGCGGCCGCAATTGGCTACCTGCCTGACGTCGCCCGGCTGGAGTGGGCCGTGAGTGCAGTCTTGCACGCGCCGGACGCCACGCCGCTCGATCTACGCCGCCTGGCGGAATCAGACGTATCCGCAGCCGGCGATATACGTTTCTTGCCGCATCCTGCGGTGCGCGTGGTGCATGCCGCGTTCCCCGTCGATGCCATCTGGCGCGCGGTGCTGAACCGCGACGACCATGCCCTGGCGCGCATCGACCCCGCGGTGGGCCCGGTCTGGCTGCTGGTGCGCCGCACATCGGACGCCATCGACGTCGACCGGCTCAGCGCGTGGCAATGGCAATTCACCGCGGCCTTGCTGGCCGGGCATCCGCTGCACGCTGCATTGGGCCCGACGTCGCCGGCGGACGCGCACGCGTGGCTGGCCACGCTGTTGTCGGCCGGCAGCTTTACCGGCTTCGGCCGGGCCCAGGCCTCTGACTTACCCATTCCGGATCTCTCGCCATGACACGCGCCACGCCTTCCCCCCACACCCCCTTCACGCTTGCCGCGCGCGCACAGCGCGTCGTGGATTGGCTCGATCGCATGCCGTACACAGCCCTGGCCATTCCGTTGCGGTTCGCGGTCGCCACCGTCTTCTGGAATTCGGCCATGGCCAAGCTGGCGAACTGGGCGACGGCGGTGGAGCTGTTCCGGGAGGAATACCGGCTGCCGCTGCTGCCGCCCGAACTGGCCGCCTACCTGGCGGTATCCGTTGAGCTGACGGCGCCAGTGCTGCTGGTGCTCGGCCTGGCAACCCGCCCCATGGCGCTGATACTGCTTGGCATGATCACGGTGATCCAGCTGTTCGTCTATCCGCAGGCATGGCCCACGCATATCCAGTGGGCGGCGATGCTGCTGGTACTGCTGGCGCGGGGAGCCGGGGCGCTCTCGGTTGACTGGCTGATTCGCCGGCGTCTCACGGACGCGTCGGTGCACTGAGCCGCGTGGACGGGAAGCGCGGGCGATCTGTCTGATCTTCAGCGAGGATAGTGCGATGCGTGACGTCATCCTGGAATCAGTCGTGACCTGCCCACATTGCGGGTGGGCGCAGCGGGAGACCCTGCCTGCAGGGCCGACAAATATTTCCAGCGGCGGGCGGCCGTCACTTTATGGTGCTGGCTGGGCCGGTGGACTGGCGTTTGCGATCGGAATATTCACAAGTATCCTGATCGCCCTGGAGTTCGGCCGACTGGTGTGGCGATGGCAGGTTGCCTCCGGTCGCGAACCGGAGACAACGGGCGTCGGCGCGGTTGCAAGCGCGATATTTTGCCCGCTGCCGACCTGGATCTGACCGACGCCGCGCTGCATGCCGCGATGGCCAATGGCATTGCCGAGCTGCGCAGCCGTTTCCCCGAAACCCGCGCGCTGTACCGCGAGGTCTGCGGCCTGCTGTTCTTCCGCTATGGCGTTACGCCCACCGCGAACAAGCTCTATAGCCTGGTACGCAAGGGCAGCATGGGCACGCCCGCCGAGGTGCTGCAGGCGTTCTGGCAGGAGCTGCGCGGGCGCACGCGCGTCACCATCGACCATCCCGACTTGCCGGATGCGTTGAAGGACATCGCGGCCGGGGCGGTCCAGACCGTCTGGCAGGCGGCCAACGAGGCCGCCACCGGTGAGCTGGCCACGCTACGCGCCGAGGCACGCGCGGCGGCCAGCGCCGCCGAGGCCGAGCGCGACGCCGCGCGGACCGAGACCACGGACGCGCGCGAGGAGGTGGCCGCCATCTCGGCGCAGCTGGCGGAGGCGCGCGAGGCGCACGCGGCGACCCAGGCCCGGCTGGAAGCGGGGCGGGCGGAACTGGACGCCGCCGGGCGGCAACTGGCGGAACTGCGCACCCAATTCTCGACCGAGCTCGAGCGCGCCCGCGAGCAGGTGACCATTGCCCAAGAGCGGGCTGAAGCCAGCGAGCGGCGGAGCTTGCGCGAACCGGATGGGGGACGTACCGCGCGCCAGCAGAGCGAGCGCACGGCCGAAGCGTTGCGCGGCGAACTGCTGGCGGCGCGCAGCGAGGCCCGCGACGCGGCCGTGGCGCAGGCCGAAGTCCGGGCCCGGCTCGAGGCCCAGGCCGCGGCGCTCACTGAGCGGCTCACCGAGCGGCTCGCGGCCGCCGAGCAGGCGAAGCGCAAATCGGCGCACGTCCTGGACGCGGTGCAGGCGGAGTTGGGCGCGGCGCAGCGCCGGGCCGAACGGGCCGAGGCCGAAGCGGCGCTGGCGCGCCAGCTGCTGGCAGAATTGCGGGTGGCGCCGCCCGGGCGGGGGGGAGTGGTGGCGGGCGGCGGCGCAAGACCGGGAGCCCGGCGCCGACCGAACAGGAGGCGCCAGGCAAAAAACTGGACCAACAGCAAGACGAGAATCAGCGCGCGCCTACGGCCGCCTCCAACCCGGATGACGGCAGCGACAGCAGTGACGACAGCAATGACAGCAAAATCTGAGCGGGCGGCGGCGACCCGCTGGATCCAGGCGGAGATGGCCGACTACGGGCTGACGATGGAGGAGCTGGAAGCGGCGGGGTGCTTTGATCCGCCGCCCCCACCGCCACCCGCACCAGCGCCAGTGGTCTGCTACCGCAACGCCGCGGGGCAGAGCTGGGACGGGCAGGGCGAGATGCCCGACTGGCTGCGGCGGGCGGTCAATGCGGGGCAGAGTAAGGAGTTTTTCCCGGTCGGATAGGCCCGCAGATTCGGCCCTCTGTCCAACGGCGATGTGACGAGGGCTAACCGACACAACCAACGACGACCCATCCATGAAAGTACGCGTTTCCACCTTGTTGTGGCTCGCCGCCATTGCTAGCGGCGGCATGCTGCCACCCACGCAGGCGCATGCCGGAGTGTTCGACGATGACCAGGCGCGCAGAACGGTCATCAACCTGCGCGACCAGTTCAACAGTTTCCAGGCGACTGCGACGCAGCGCATTGAGCAAAACAGCCGCACCACTCTCGACATGCAGAACCAGCTCGAAAGCCTACGCCAGGAACTGGCGCGGCTACGTGGCCAGAACGAAGTGCTGCAGAACACGGTGGGGACGCTGCAGAAGCAGCAGAAGGACTACTACGCCGACCTGGATGCGCGCCTGAAGAAGCTCGAGCCGCAGCAGGCTTCGGTCGAAGACCGCCAAGGCACGTCGCCGCCGGGCGAGAAGCCCGAATACGACGCCGCGCTTAAGCATTTCCAGGCGGGCGACTTCAAGAGCGCCGGGAATTCGTTCTCGTCGTTTATCAAGAAGTATCCGCAGAGCCCGTACTTGCCGCTGGCGCAGTACTGGCTCGGCAACTCGCTATACGCGCAGCGCGACTATAAGGGGTCCACCTGGACGCTGCAGAAAATGATCAATGCCAACCCGACGCATCCCAAGGTGCCGGACGCAATGATCGCGGTTGCCAATAATCAGCTCGAGTCCGGGCAGAAGGCGGCCGCGCGCAAAACGCTGGAACAGGTGGTGGCCAAGTATCCCGGTACCGAAGGCGGGCGTGCGGCGAACAACCGGTTGAAGACGCTGAAGTAAGTGCGGGCGGCTTCCAGCCGGCCGCACCACGCGCCGAAGGCCTGCTTTAGGTGGATCTTCAGATTCTGACGAACCCTACATTTTCCGGAGTGTGGGGTCAGCGATGACCCCGGTCCTACCGCTGGAATCCCGGTCAGGGGTCTGGCCATCCCCACTACCGGTACACCAGCACAGGGATCGCGCAATGCGTCAGCACCTTCTGCGTTTCGCTGCCCACCAGCAGTCCCTCAAGGCCACGACGTCCATGCGATGCCATGAAAATCACATCGCATCCGTGCCGGTTGGCGGCCTCGATAATCTCCTTGTACGGCGTCGTCGTGATCGCCGTATCAGTACTGCAGGCAAGGCCAGCCGCCTGCGCGGCCGTCACGACCAAGTCGAGCCTCGCCCTTGCCTCGATCGCTGCATGCTCCTCGAATGCCTTGCGGGTCTGGTGGCCCGAGTCGGACGATGTGAGGAAGGGGTACTCATTCATGCAAGTGAACACCGTGATCTTTGCGCCCATTGCCTTGGCAAACTCGATCGCAGCGGCAGCGGCCTTCCCAGAAAGGTCAGAACCATCGGTGGGTACCAGTACGTGCTTGAACATGGCTTAGCCCCTATGTTGTCGGAACAGAATTTCCCGTCATTTTAGAATTCTTTCGCTGCTTTTGGCAGCGTCGCATAGGCCTGCGAAGCGACTGTCGCAAACACAGACGAGGCGAACGGAACTCGAGGCGGGCCGCCGCAACTGAAAGCATTGCGTACCCATTTCTCGACGAAGCTGTGGCGGCCACCCGAGGCGGTAACGCTCGCGCAGGAACGCGCGAAGCCGGCGAGTGCCGCAGTTTGCGCGAGCTAGACCAGGAGCGCACTGCGCGCCAGAAGCAGCGGATCGCGTCCGCCCGCTCAGTTTTTACTGTCATCGCTGTTGTCACTGCAATCCAGGCGCAGATGGCCGACTACGGGCTGACGGGTCGGCCGGAATTCGTGAAATTTTCGCCAAATATAGTCTAACGTATTGATCTACAATGGAATTTAGTATCCATTTCCGCATACCGTCAATCGCCAAGGGCACTGCATGGCTGATCGTCTCAAATCGACCCTTCTGAGACGTTGGCCGCTTCGGGCGATAGGCGGTCGTCCAACCCAACAGAAGGCGATCGCCGTAGCCGACCCTTCCTGGACGTTCGGCCCTTCGTGATAGAACGTCCGAGTCCGTGAGCTATTCGCGTCCATCAGCGTGTCGCGCGACAACGGCAATCGGGCGTAGGTCATTGCGCAGGTGTCTCGCGCTGCAGTGGCGCGGGACAGCGAATCGCCGCAGCGCGCCCTCGCCGACGTCCCGGCCATCGCCGTTATAAGTCCGAGATACCCCGTTTCAAGTGTATTGTTTCGAGCAATCGACAGTGACTTTAGAACGTTATGCCACGTCCTTCGCGACGTGGCATCGCCTGCAATACGCCGCTGCTAAAGGCAGATACGGAGCCCGCCGGGAGGGATCAGTCTTTGGCGGGTCCAGTGGCAGGTCTGCTCGCTCCAGCCGAGAATTCGCAAACGTCCATCGTCGCAGCGCTCCGTTGGCCGCGCCGTTCCTTCATTGCGCGTCAGCGGAACGTGGACGGCGTTGTCATAGATGCGCTCGATGATCTGGTTGTGCCGCGAGAGCGAAAGAATGCCCGTCGACGCAAGTGCCAGTGCATTGGCCGCGAGTCGATGCCGAACTTCCCAATCGGTGATCAGCGTGGTCAGGTCATCGGCATAGGCGCGGATTCGCGCCTCCGGGGCGAGCGCGTTGGACACCAGGAAGGCGTCGTGGCCGTCCTCGAACAGTTCGTCGATATGCTCCATTCCGGGACCGCTGGACGTGACAATGGCAGTGTTGGCCGCCGCGGCTTCAACGAGCCCCATACCAAAGCTTTCAAAGAGGGTTGGCGAGAAAAATATGTCTGCGTTGGCAAGACGTTCGAGATATCTGCCCCTGTCGGAGGGCGGCTGGATATCAATATGCAGTGCCTTGCAGCGATCCGTGACGTCCGGCGGGCAACTCGACACGATGGTTGCGTCGAATGCCGATCCCAGGTGTTCGCGCAACCGTTGGAATACGGCAAGCGCGACCACGCCTCCTTTGTCGACGAATGTGCGGCCCATGAACATGATGGAAGGGCGACTCTGGCGGGGTCCGGGGCGAGTGCTTGCGGCGACTGCGGGATAAACGACTTCAGTCTTTCTTGCCAACGCATCCGCGATATTCCCCCCGAGTTCCGGGTGCTCGCTGATCTGAAGAAGGAATTGACGTCTCGCGCGTTCAGTGCGCAGCAGGATGCGGCGGCAGCCGTCATCCGCATAGCGAGCGAGCATTGCGGCTTCCCGGCGAAAGACAGTGCCCGGCTCAGGCGCCGACGCGCCACGAGAAAGCCCCATCGCGAAGAAGGCGCCGATCTGCAGGGGCAGCAGCAGGCAATCCGCATCGACCACCCAAGGCAGGGCAGTCTCTACCGGGAAGCGCGCGCTGTGGATCAAATCGACGTCTTGCGCTTTCTCGAACCGGATCCACTCGGATTCACTGTGGTCGCGCACAGGTGAAAAAGGGCGCTGCGACGATGGCTGATACCGGAAGAAATGCGTATAGCGTCCGTCGATGTACTCGATTCCCTCCGCCGGCCGATCCGTGAGGGCGCCATGAATCCCGCTGTGCAACTCGTGGGAAGGGCCAAGAAGGACGCGCATGGCTTCTTGTCAGACCGAGAAGCAATGCAATGGGTCGCTCATCGCCTGCGCAGGCGGCGCGACCCGCGAGCGGATATGGTCGATCAGTCCGCTGAGCCCGCAACATCCTTGGGAATAGTCTGGGTCATGTCGCAAGGCCGTGTACCGTTCATGCGGGCACCAGCCGTTGCAGATTGGAGAATTGTGGCAACCGCGCATGGCTTCAATGACCGTTCGATTGCGCTCGCGCGCCATGGCAAGCACGGTGCTCGACCTAAACTCCGAAAAGGTGTCGGTGACGATGTTTCCGAGGGTGTAGGCTGGATCGCCAAGAAACAGGTCGCAATGGGCAACGTCGCCCGAGGGCTCAATCATGAAGTACCTGCCAAAGCATTCACCCGCCAGGACGCAGGTTGCCGCCGGGCGACCCAGCACGCGTTTGAGGATGGCGTCGAACTCCCGGATCCGCAGGCCGGGATCGTTGTGCGCCACCCAGAGATCGAAAAGACGACTCAGGAATTTTCCCATTTCGGCTGGGCGTACATAGTGGTCAGCGGGCGTGGCCGGCCGGGCCTCGGGCGTATTCTTCGGTTTTGCCGCCAGGAAACCAAAGCTCTTGACGTCCTGATTGACGAGGAAGTCGAACACAACTTCGGGGCCGAGGCTGAGAGTAGGGCGGTCCACGACAAGCAGCGCGCTGACGGGAATGCCGTGCTGGCGCAGCAGCGCAATCCCTCGCCGGACCTCGTCGAATGAGGACCGGCCGGATATGTGTGCGCGTTGCGCGTCATGAATATGGGCAGGCCCGTCCAGGCTGACACTCACGGCGATTTGATTCGCCCGGCAAAACGCCGCCAGTTCGGCATCGAGTACCGTGGCATTCGTCTGGATCGAATTGGTGATTGCCTGACCAGGCCGCCGCAAGCGCGCCTGCGCATGAATCGCCTTCTCAAAGAACGCTCGGCCGAGAAGCGTTGGTTCGCCACCATGCCAGATGAAGTCAACGCTGTCATGAAGTGGATCGCCTAGCGCCTTTGCGGTCATGGCTACCATGACCTCGAATGTCATGGTGTGGCCCCTCCCGACGCGCCAATCATTGCAATAGCTGCAGCGGAGATTGCAAAGGCGTGTCGCTTTGATAATCAGCGCGGCGTGCATGGCCTCAGGGTTCCTCGGGTGGCGGTGGTACGGCTTTTTCCAGGATGGCAGCTTCGACGGGGGTCAGATCGGGGGGCGCAAGGAGCGAGCGGGACCACGGATCCATGGCCTCTTGCATGAGCGCGGAGAGAATCAGGGATTCTTGTAGCGAAAGACCTGCGGCAAACTCCATGAGCGTCGCGACAAATGTCTCTTCGGTCGTCTGATCAATCTTGCAACGTGCCTGGATCGAATCGAGCATGAGAGTCCCCTCGCCACACAGAAATCAATGGACCTGGCGGCCTAGCCCTTCGTTTTCATGAACACCCGTTGCACAATCTCGATATCCTCGCCGAATTCGACCTTGTTCTTCTTTTCCCAGACCGGATCGATCCGCACCCAACCCTGTGGCGTAGCAGCCAGGTTCAGTGCATTGATCACTGCCTTTGCGGAGGTCCTGAGGTCTGCGGTGATCTTCGACAACGCGACAGTGTGCGGCGTCAACTCGCGTGCGTGCTCCACAAGGACATGGGCAAGGGATCGATGACTGTCGGGCAACGTCTCCGCCCATTTCGCAACCTTGGTAGCGAAAGCATCGATTTCCTCTTGCGTAATTTGAGGTGCGGTCTTGGCCATGTTTTGCTCCCCACGTTGGGATCGAAGGAAAGGACACCGTCTTCGGCCGGTTGAAATGTGTTTCGATGAACGAGCCTGGGTGTAGCGGCAGTTCGTGCCGATCCAGCGCATGCCCACTAACCCAGGCGCTGAAGCCTCAGGATTTTCTAGTCAGGCTGCACTTCATCGATCCCATGTCCACCCGGTAGTTCTGCATCACTTCGGACAGGCGCTCATGTATCTGTCTGGCATCCAGATCAAGCCTGATATTTGCTGGCGCTTCCATCTCAGTCATATGCTGCCCGGGCTTTGTCTCGAGGTACATCGGAGGCGAACCTTCGGGATAAGCAACCATGGAAACGATGTTCCCGTTGCTGTCATGAATCACCGTCAATCGCATGGAGATCCCCTAAGCTGTTGTCACGGTCAGATACAAGGAAACATAATCAATGGTTTCCTGCCCGTCGTTTGCGAACGTGGCATAGGCATTTGTATCCACAAAGCTGATGTCCCCTGTGCCGCTAATGACGTTCTCGATCGACATGTCGCTGATCCAGGCCGCATACCTACCTCTGCGGTTGCCACCAGGGTGAGCTGTCACATTAATCGTGGAACCCTTGAATACATCGCTGGGGCCCCAGACCACGTTGTACGCGGCGCCGGGAGCCAAACCTCCGGCAGGCGTGACGTAGTAGGGTCCGAAATGGTTGATCGTCGCCATATTTGGATTTCTCCTTCTTTCGACGTGAATGACCATCGGCTCACAGCGAAGGGTAGCGCCTGCCAAGCTTATTAACGTTTCCGAAATTCACGACAACGCCAAAAGTCCGTCGTCCCCGCCTGCGCGGGAATGATAGTGGTTGTCTTGAAGTTGTCATGAAATAGGGAAAGCTCAATAAATAGAGGTACTTAGCCAACGGTTGATGAGGCCCTTTCCAGACGGAACCAATTCTGGTTTGGCGGCCGGCGGAATAGAGAACTGGTGCCTTGGCAGGCGCCAGGGGCGTGTGGATGCAAAAGACGAGGGCGGTTGGTCGAATTGGCGTAAATTGCTTCTCAGTCGCAGAGCGCGACTTGCCTCCGGGCAATGTACGCGATACCGCGAGCGCGGTGGATGGCGTCTCCTAGGCTGGCCTAGGACCTGACCTGTAGATTTGCCTGACGTCATCGCAGGCCCCCCTCGCATTGCCTCTTATTGTTGCGCGGAAGGCCGACCACGGACTGTCCGGCAATGCATGGATCGTAGAAGATCGCCGCCAATGTGCAATTGCATGGAACTTAATACTGACCTGCGCTGAACTTACAGCAGTCATGCATGGATTCATGCACGGTAGCCACCCGCCCAGGCGGATTTCAGCAAAGTCAGGAAACATTTCGCTGACGGTACCCCCAAGTGCCGCGGCAATCCCTGGAGGGATGAACTTCACTGCCGCTGACCGGACGCGGGTCATGGATCGAGGATGCAGCGTTCTTGAACGGGGCCTTCGCAACACTGATCGGCATTGGTTTTGGTGCGGCGGCATTTTCGATTCTGCTTCCGGCAGAACCCTGCTGCCATCCGCAGGCGACTGCGCAGCGCGGCCAGGCTGAATCTCATCCAGATCGCTGCATTCCTCGAGGGCGAGATGCCGGCGCCTGGCTTGGGCGAACTGCAGATCGGCTGAGTCGCCTGCTGGTGATTGGGAGTACGGACTCCGCGGTAGGAGAAAACGAAGTGCGCGGGCATGTTGGCGCTTGGGCGATAGGCTATAGCTTGCTCGCGCACCGCCTCCTGCCAGACCTCCCGCGTTTGCGGCGCGTATTGGATCAACTCCATCAATGCATTGCGAAAGACTGATAAACAGAGATAGGTTATGTTCGAGCGGCGCAAATGGGTTGGCCAGAGACAGTGAGCAGCCGGCGAGGAGCGGCCCAGCGAATTCGCGCCTAAAGTTAGAGTCGGACGGATCCGCTCTGCCAACTCATTCCGGTGGCGACCACCACGCGGAAGTCCGCGCGTGCGCGCGGAACCCCCGGTCAACAGAAGAATCTATATTGACGGCCCGGCCAAGCGAGATTGCGTCGCCACAAACGCGACCGGCGCAAATGATAATTACACGGCACATGCGGCGGCATCGTCCCGACCGCGCCTCGCGGCGCGTCACACGGCCGAGCGCTTTTGATTGACGTCATGCTCCACCGATTCCGCCAGTTGTCCGTTTTGTGCGCGATTGCCACCGTCTCGTCGGCATGCAGTTTGAGTACGGCGCCGGCGCCGACGCCGCTCTATCAGCAGGAGCAGTTCGACACAGCGACAAGCCCATACGCGCGCACGTTCAAGGCCAATTCCGACGCGACTTGTGAAGCCGCGCGCCGGGCGCTGCTGAGCCAGGGTTATGTGTCGAGTTCGCCCCATCCCGATACGATCGATGGCAGCAAGAATTTCCAACCGAGCAACGACACGCACGTCGTGATCGCCTTTCACGTCGTCTGCGCGGACGCGAACGCAGATGGCACGTCGAGCACCGCCTATGTGAACGCGGTACAAGACCGCTACGCGCTGAAGAAGACCAGCACGTCGGCCAGCGTCGGCCTGAGCGTGCTCGGCTCGCTGTCATTGCCGATCGGCTCGGGCAGCGACTCGATGGTCAAAATTGCGAGCGAGACAATTCCGGCCGGCGTGTTCTACGAGCGCTTCTTCAATCTGGTCGACCATTTTCTGAAGGTCGATCCAGTGCGGCGCGACCGTGCGACGGTGAAGGCCGCGGAGAAGGCGCATGTTGCGCCGCTGCCCGAGCCCGCGCCGACGCATCCGGGCGAGCCGATGAAGATGACGACGCCCGCCGGGCCGACGCCGCCCGCCCCGCCCGTTCCGGTGCAGCCGCCCGCTGTAGCACCTGCACCTGCACTGGAACCGGTTCCAGCGGCACCGTCGCCTTCGCCGACGTCGAGGGCGCCTAATGGATCACCGGCCACTGCAGCACCCGCGGCGAAGCCCGACGCTACAGCGCCGATGGCCGGGTCCGCACCAGTTGCACCAGACACACTGTTTGGACCGTCCGCGCCACCCGCCACGGGCGTGAGCGGCACGAACTGAGCGCAGGCCGTGAAGCGCCGCTCGACAACCTTTTTCTTGTAGCCGAGGTGTCGTGGCTGGAAGCGCACCTATGACTTGGGTCAATGTTACTCCTACGCCCGGGGCCTTGCTGGCCAGCGTGGCCGGCGGTAGTACCGGAGGCGGCATCGCTGCGAGCGTTGGCAACATCGTGTGGGAGTCCGGGTCTTTGCCGGCATATGAGGCGTTCGGCAATCGACCACGGTCACACTGGTCCGGGCGTTGTCAGTCCCGAGGCATGTTGAATGAGCCGAAGGCAAGCGGGGCAGGGACGGGATTCGCCCGCAAACCGCGCACGAATCACATATCACGTCGCGAGACAAAGTGGACAAGACAGGAGATAACCCTGTGGTACGGGACGTGCATACGGATCTTGTAAGCTGTCTTGCCGCTACCGGACCCTGCATATACGGTGAGAGAGGGACGGGAAAGACAGACGAGGGAGGTCTGGAACTGGCACCGCAGGTAGTTACAATTTCTGCGGCCACTGGCGGGAGGAAGCAGTCATGATCGAGATCCTGAACGGCTTTCCAGACAACGTCGTCGCGGTCAGCGCCAGCGGCGAGGTTACGCGGGAGGACTACGAGAAGGTGCTGATGCCCGCCGTCGACGCGGCAATCGCACGGCACGACAAGGTACGCATTTACTACGAACTCGGACCCGGCTTCGCCAGGATGGCGGTCGGCGCCATGTGGGATGACTTCAGGCTGGGCGTGACGCGCTACCTGCACTGGGAGGGCATCGCGGTGGTAACGGATCTCGACTGGATCCGTCACGCCGCCGATATCTTTCGATTCCTGGTGCCGGGCTATGTCAGGAGCTTCCAGATGGCCCAGTCCCGCGAGGCACGGGACTGGATCTCCGGTTCGCTCGATACGGCAGGCACGCGCGCTCGCTGAGCGGGGGGCGCACTTCACCTCTAGGATGCTGTTGAACTTGTCCGTCTGGGTCAGGAGGCCGGTGTCCGGGAGCACGAGAACGGGCCCCCGCCGCCTGCGTTTGCCAGGCGGATGCCGTGCGTTAACCGCTGGAGCTCATCGCGCTGAACTGCTGCGTCAGGTAAGTGCCGGTGTTTTTCACCTGCGCCATGATTACGTCCAGCTGTGTGAACTGCGCGCGATAGTTGGCGATCCTATCGTTGACACGGTCCTGGCGTTGCCATGAAGTCATACGTGGCTTTATTGCCGGCCTTAGAGGCGACTGGACGTGTCTTTCCGGCAACGCAATCTCTACTGCCAGTTCGCATTGATCGGTTTGCGAGCTGAAGAAATGGCAGCCTTGGAGGCGCAATGAAGCTTGCCAGCACATCACGCACGGAGCAAAAGTTGGGGCCATCAATGGCGACCGCGAGTCGCACATCCATGGACGAACCCGCCAAGCTCAACGCCGATTCGCTGGGCATCGTCGAATCGGTGATCATGGGCATCGCCGGCACCGCGCCCGCCTACAGCATCGAGATCACGACTTCCACAATCATCGGGACGGCTGGCACGTTGTCACCGGCGAGTATCCTGGTGTGCGGGCTCATCATGTTCGGCATCGCATACGCGTTTATCAACATGAATCGTGCGCTGGCGAGCGCCGGTACCTCCTATTCGTGGGTGAGCATGGTATTCGGGCGTGCGCTCGGCTTCTTTGCCGGCTGGGCGCTTCTCGTACTGTGCTGCGTGTTCATGGTTTCCGCCATGATTCCGGCGGCAAATGCCACGCTACTCATCTTTGATCGACCAATGATGAATAACGTGCACTACGTGACGCTGATCGCCGCCGCGTGGCTCACGTTTGTCAGCGCGGTGGTCGTCAAGGGCATCAAGCTCACCAGCTACGTGCAGGTGCTGATGACGATCATCGAGGGTGTCATCCTGCTCGCGATCATCGTCGCGAGCTTCTTCACGTTCACACCTGCGCCGCAACACCCGTTCTCACTGGTCTGGTTCTGGCCCTTCGCGTTCTCGCCCGAGCTGTTCGCCAACGGCGCATTGGTGGCAATCTTCTTTTTCTACGGCTGGGACGTGACCATGAACCTCAGTGAGGAGACGCGAGACTCGAACCACATCCCGGGTCTCGCCGCGTTTTGGTCGATGGTATTCTTGATGGCGTTCTTCCTCGTCTTCATCGTCATCACGCTGCTCGGCCTGTCGGATGCCGAGATCCAGCACTACAACACGAACATCATCTTCGCCATCGCGGAGAAGCTCTTCGGGCCGACTTGGGGCTACGTCTCGATCATCGCGGTACTGCTGAGCACGGTGGGAACGGTCGAGACGCAGATGCTGCAGTTCACGCGAACACTCTTTGCCAAGAGCCGCGACGGCGCACTCCACCCTCGCTATGCGCGTCTGCATCCGCGTTGGCGGACGCCACACATTGCTATCTTTTTCATCTGGATCACGGGGCTCGCGCTGCTGTTCGTGTCGTCTTACCTGCCAACCATCAACGTCATCCTGCAGGATTCGATTACAGCCATCGGCTTCCAGATCTGCTTCTACCTTGGGCTGACCGGGCTCGCCTGCGGCTGGTACTACCGCAAAATGCTGGCGCATGGATTGTGGCTTGCCGTGAGTCACGTTATCTGGCCGGCGGCAAGCGGACTTTTCCTCTTCTTCATCGCGCTTTACAGCATTCCGACCTTCGACTGGGTCACCAATTTCGTCGGTATAGGAGGCATTGCCATCGGTGCCATTCCGCTACTGCTGAACCGCAAGAAGATCTGGGTGACGCCAGCAGCCTGAGCCGGGTCGGTGCAGCGCATTGACCGCAATGATCACACGAAGCCGCCGCTCGAATGGCCGCATGACGGTGAAGGCAAGCGGCAGTAACTGGCCGATCTCTGCCTTCGGTCGGGGGCCGGCAGGAACCTGGGTGGCCTACGTGCGCCGCTAGAGTTCAGAGTTGAGCGAACAAAGTTCAGAGTTACGTGAATCTCGACAGCGGTACTGATAAGAACCAGGGCAGCGATATGCAGGATCTTGTTTATTGCGCGTCGTCCCTGCTGTTTGGTTTTTCCAACTTAGAGAGTTCCTCAATCAGTAGGTCAGGGAACTGGCCGCCGGCGCCGAACACGATCCAGAGGGGGACGCCAAATAACGCCCCCACCGCCGCAATTCCTAAGCCTCGACGGGCGAACGCGGCCGCGACGATGGCGAGACCTGAAAGCCCAAGCCGAGTGGACGTGCTACGGCTGTCCCAGGCGTATTCCTTGAGAGCCCCAGCCGCCATCTTCGCGAGAGCCCAGGCTCCGCCACTTTGCGCAGTCGCTCGGTAAGCCGCGCGCGCCTGTTCATACCGGGGCAGTGCGCTGTCGCGGATCACTAAGAGCTGACGCATTAATGCGAGGACAGCGGACCGGTCCTCTTCGGCGATCTGGGTGGCTACGGTGGCAGCGAGCTGGCGCAGCTTCTCCTGATTGAGATCTTCTGACACGTTGCCCCCTTTGCTGCTAGATCCAGACCTGTGGACACCCATCGCTTAGCATAATCGCCCAGTGTCAGTCCTTCATACGCCTCGGCGCGCCCGTGCGGCCTGATTTGCCGTCGCGGCCTGGTCAGCTCGGGCGAGTCGTGGGCTTGTCGAGAGAGCTCACGATCCAGTCCCGCGCCTCGGCCGCCTGGTCGTCCGGGAAAGTTCTGATGTGGGCCGGCACCACGAAGCGGAAGACATCGATAGCGCGGCGGATCCAGTCATGATCCGTCACCACGGCTACGGCTTCCCAATGCCAGTAATGGGCAACCCCAAGTTTCAGGTCATCCCATGCCGCACCCGCGGACATCCGCGTGAAACCGGGCCCGAGCTCATAGTAGACGCGAATCTTGTCGTGCCCCTTCATCGCGGCGTCCACGGCAGGAATCAGAACCCGCTCGTAATCATCTCGTGTGACTTCGCCGGACGCACGCACCGCGACGACGTTGCCGGGGAAGCCTTCCAGGATTTCGATCATGGCAGCTCCTGTTTGCGGGCCTTCGCGGGCGCGCGGCCGCCTGCACGGATACCGGATGCGGACGCGCCTTGTGGTACCTGCTAAAAAGCTCGCTTCCACGGTACATGGGACGTGCAGGCGGGACAAGGAAGATTCTCGTCTCTGACCTCCATTTTCTCTTGTCGCGGGCGATGGCGTTGGGCGCTCGCCTGTGCCGTTCGGGAGGGGCAGTGTCCTCCATATTTTGCGAAAATTTCACGAATTCCGGCCGAGCCTCAAAACGCGGCCTTCGGTCGAGATATGCCTTATACGGCATATGCGCCGCTGAAAGATATTGATCCGTTAGGAAAATGTAGTATCCGTGCCAGCTCATCCTCAAGCGCCACAGGCACTGGATGACTGATCGTCTCTCATCGACCCCATTCGGTCATTCTCGGTCTGCTGTGGGAATGACCGAAGCTAGGCGTATCCCTGTCATTGGGAATTGTGGTAATGGCACACGCACAATTCGATAATCCCGTGCCGTCGCGTAGAATTCCGATACGTCCATGTCCTTGATCCCCCCGGCGCAAATGCGTGCCACGATTGCACACCGAGGCTAAATAACATGCGGATTCCTCCGGTGAAGGCCATCATTGCCTTCGAAAGCGTTGCCAGAACCAAGAGCGTCAGCCGTGCATCGGAGGAACTGGGCTTGACGGCGTCCGCTGTTAGCCACCAGATCGGTAACCTCGAGGAGGCGCTCGGCCAGGCGCTCTTCTTCCGGCAAGGACGCGGATTGGTCCTGACGCCTGTCGGCGAGCAATATCTCCGTGACATTACCGGTGTGCTCGCCGATTTGAATCGTGCGACGGAGCGCGCTTCCAGCCCAGCCAACATCGAGATCCTGCGGGTCCACTCGAGTCCCAGTTTCGGCCTAATGTGGCTATTGCCGCGGCTGGAATCCTTCCAGGCTGACAACGGCGACATCCAGTTGAACCTGTCCTGCTCCTATGAGGACATCTCCTTCACGGGCGGCTACTACGATGTGGATATCCGACACGGCTATGCCCATTGGCGCGATGTCGAGGTCAGGACCTTGCGCCGCGAGACCATTGCCCCGCTCGCGTCGCCGGCCTACCTCGAGAAGCATCCCATAGCGACGCCGACTGACCTGCTCGCGCAGCGGCTCATCTATTCGGAAACCCCGCTTGTCCAATGGCAGCAATGGCTCGCCAGATTCGGCGTCGCGGGCGGTCGCAAGACGTTCGATTTCACCTTCGACCGCTCCTACATGTCGCTCGAAACCGCGGCGCTGGGGCTTGGCGTGGCGCTGGAAAGCACGCTGCTGGCCTCTGTCATGATCCGCAAGGGCGCGCTCGTTCCCGTGTTCGACGATGCCCATGCCATCGAGGTTGGCAGCCACCACCTCGTCTATCCCCAGCAGAACACCGACCTGCCGCGCGTGGCGCGCTTCCTGGCCTGGATGGAGCGCCAGTTGCCGAACTCTGGCTGAGCGAATATTCAAAAGTGCCTCCGGCGGCGCCTTGCTGAACCCCGGTCGTGCCATCACCTGAAAATTTCTCAGCAATAGCTGAGGCAGACCGCGTTGATCGGCGGGCTGCCAGCGGCAACACTCGACCTAACAGAATTCAATGTCAAAGGAGACAAAGATGCTGGTCGAGAACAACGTAGTCATCATCACGGGCGCCGCCTCCCCGCGTGGCATCGGCAAGGCCACTGCCAAGGCCTTTGCGGCCCAGGGCGCCTCGGTAGTCATCCTCGACCTGCGCCTCGAGGACGCGCAGGCCGCCGCCAGCGAACTGGGCGACCAGCACCTGGGGCTGGCATGCGATGTGACAGACAAGGCCGCCTGCGAACGTGCGGCCCAGGCGGTGCTGCAGCGCTATGGGCGCATCGACGCGTTGGTCAACAACGCCGGCATCACCCAGCCGGTGCGCACGCTGGACATCCAGGCCGCCAACTACGACGCCGTGCTGGATGTGAACTTGCGCGGCACCCTCTATATGTCGCAGGCCGTGTTGCCGCAGATGCGCGAGCAGAAGCGTGGCAGCATCGTGTGCATGTCGTCGGTCTCCGCGCAGCGCGGCGGTGGCATCTTTGGCGGCCCGCACTACAGCGCGGCCAAGGCCGGCGTGCTGGGCCTCGCCCGCGCCATGGCGCGCGAGTTCGGGGCGGACGGCATCCGAATCAATTCCATTACCCCGGGCCTGATCCAGACCGACATCACCGGCGACAAGCTCACCCCCGAGATGCGTGCCGACATCATCAAGGGCATCCCACTGGGCCGCCTGGGCAACGCCATCGACGTGGCCAATGCCTGCGTATTCCTGGCCAGCGACATGTCCGCCTACCTCACTGGCATCACGCTGGACGTCAACGGCGGCATGCTGATCCACTAAATTCAAGTTGAAGCCGCCCGCAGAGGCGGAACAATCAACAGCCGGTGCGCCGCCGAAGCGGCGTAACCAGGCAGGAGACAACCAATGAAAACCAAATACGCAGCCTCGCCCATGGGCGGCGAGGCAACGCTGCACGCCGATGCCGCCAGCTTCGAGACCCGCACCTACGCCAAGGTGGTGAAGCGGCTCATCCCGTTTCTGATGCTGTGCTACCTGGGCGCCTACCTGGATCGGGTCAACGTGGGCTTTGCCAAGCTGCAGATGCTGAACGACCTGCAGTTCAGCGAAACCATCTACGGCCTGGGTGCAGGCATCTTCTTCCTTGGCTATTTCCTCTTCGAGGTGCCCAGTAACGTGATCCTCCACAAGGTGGGCGCCAAGCGCTGGCTGGCGCGGATTATGCTGACGTGGGCGGTGATCTCTGCCTGCTTCGCCTTCGTCAGTACGCCAACCCAGTTCTACATCCTGCGCTTCCTGCTAGGTGCGGCCGAGGCCGGATTCGCGCCCGGCGTGATCCTGTACATGACCTACTGGTTCCCGTCCGAGCGCCGGGCCAAGGCCTTGTCGCTGTTTTTCATGGCCATCCCGCTGGCGGGCATCGTAGGCGGGCCGCTGTCGGGCTACATCATGCATGCCTTCCACGGCATGGGCGACCTTGCCGGCTGGAAGTGGCTGTTCCTGCTCGAGGCACTGCCGTCGCTGTTCCTCGGGGTGGCCATCCTGCTTTACCTGGACAACGGCATCGAGCAGGCGCACTGGCTCACCGACGCCGAGAAGGCGCTGCTCAAGCGCAATATCGAAGGCGACAATGCGCAGAAGACGCAACACATGTCGATCCGATCCTTCATGGGCGACCGTCGTCTTTGGCTGATGGCCGGGATCTACTTCTGCGTGGTGCTGGGCCAGTACGGCCTGACATTCTGGCTGCCCACGATCATCCGCAAGGCCGGCGTGGCCGATCCGCTGTGGGTGGGCATCTACACCGCGCTGCCCTATCTCTGCGCCATCGTGGCCTTGCCGCTGGTTGGCATGAGCGCCGACCGCCACCGCGAGCGTCGTTTCCACCTGATGGTGCCGATGGTGGTGGCCGCAGCCGGGTTTGCCACGCTGCCAATGCTGGGCAGTGTCAGCGCATCGCTGGTGTGCCTGTGCATCGCCGCGGCGGGCATCCTGGCCTCGTCTTCGCAGTTCTGGGCGCTGCCCACCGCGCTGCTGGGCGGCATGTCGGCCGCAGCGGGCATTGCCGCGGTCAACTGCGTAGCCAACCTGGCCGGCTTCTTCTCACCCGCCATCGTGGGCTGGCTCAACGACCTGACTGGCAAGTCCACCGCCGGGCTGGTGTTCATCTCGGCCACCGTGGTGTTTGGCGCCATGCTGGTCTTCCTCGTTCCTGCCCGCTCCGTGAACCGCTGATACCTGATATCCATGAATGCTGACCAATTGATTGCAGGAGACACCATGCAACATCCATCCACCGACCAGGCCGTGTCCTTGCGGGACCGCGCCTATCGTATCCGCCGCAATGCATTGCTGATGGGCGAAGTGCAGGGCCAGGGCTACATCGGCCAGGCGCTCGATATTGCCGACGTGCTCGCCGTGGCCTACTTCGACGCCATGCGCTATCGCCCGGATGATCCCCTATGGGAAGGGCGCGACCGCTTCCTGCTGTCCAATGGCCACTACGCCATCGCGCTATACGCGGCACTGCTGGAGGCCGGCATCCTGCCCGCCGAGGAGCTTGAGACCTATGGCAGCGACGACAGCCGCTTGCCGATGTCGGGCATGGCCAGCTACACACCTGGCATGGAGATGTCGGGCGGTTCGCTGGGACAGGGGCTGACCATCGCCGTGGGCCGTTGTCTCGGGCTCAAGCGCAAGGGCTCGGACAACTTCGTCTACACGCTGTTCTCGGATGGCGAACTGGATGAGGGCGCCATCTGGGAAGGCATCATGTCTGCCGCCCACTGGAAGCTGGACAACCTGATAGCCATGGTCGACGTCAACAACCAGCAGGCTGACGGTCCCTCCACGCAGATCATGGCCTTCGAGCCACTGGTGCCCAAGCTGGAAGCATTCGGGTGGTTCACGCAGCGCGTGGACGGAAACGACATCGACGCCGTGGCCGCCGCCTTCCGCGCGGCACGCGAGCACCGCGGCGCGCAGCCGCGCATGATCATCTGCGATACCCGCATGGGGTGCGGCGTGCCGTTCCTTGAACAGCGGGAGAAGAACCACTTTATCCGCGTGGATGCCGACGAATGGCAACTCGCACTGCAGGCCCTCGAAGCCGGGAGACAAGCATGAGCAACATCAACGCCAACCAGACTGCCACCGCCAAGCCGAAGCTCAAGACCTCGGCGATGATCGCCTCCATCGCTGGCGAGGGGCAAGCCACGCGGTCCGCGCCGTTCGGCCACGCGCTGGTGGAGCTCGGCCGGCAGAAGCAGAACGTGATCGGCATGACGGCCGACCTGGGCAAGTACACCGACCTGCATCTCTTTGCGAAGGCTTATCCCGAGCGCTTTTACCAGATGGGCATGGCCGAGCAGCTCCTGATGGGTGCCGCGGCCGGCTTCGCACACGAGGGCGCCCAGCCGTTTGTCACCACGTATGCGGTGTTTGCCACGCGGCGTGCCTACGACTTCATGCATCAGGCCATCGCGGAGGACAACCTCGACGTGAAAATCGTGTGCGCGCTGCCCGGACTCACCACCGGCTACGGCCCCAGCCACCAGGCGGCGGAGGACCTGGCGCTGATGCGCGCCATGCCCAACATGACGGTGATCGACCCGTGCGACGCCATCGACATCGAGCAGATGGTGCCAGCCATCGCCGCGCACAACGGGCCGGTGTATGCGCGCCTGCTGCGCGGCAATGTGCCGGTGGTGCTGGACGAGTACAACTACAAGTTCGAGCTGGGCAAGGCCAAGCTGCTGCGCGATGGCGGTGAAGTGCTGGTGATCTCGTCGGGCATCATGACCATGCGCGCGCTGGAGGTGGCCAAGGCGCTGGAGAAGGATCGCATCGGTGTGGCGGTACTGCACGTGCCGACCATCAAGCCACTCGATACCGAGACCATCCTGCGCGAGGCGAAGCGGCAAGGGCGCCTCGTAGTGGTGGCCGAGAACCACACGGTGATCGGCGGGCTGGGAGAAGCTGTGGCCACCACGCTGATGCAAGCGGGCACCGTAGTACCGTTCCGGCAGGTAGGTCTGCCGGACGAGTTTCTGGACGCAGGGGCACTTCCCACGTTGCACGATCGCTATGGCATTTCGGCGAATGTAATGGCGAAGGCGATCAAGCAATGGATTAAGTAGAGGCCATAGAGATCGTGTGCCGACGCCTTACACAGTTTCGCTTAGTAAGGCTGGTCCGTGTGCCGCAATCTACGCCCTCCGTGCCACTCCAAAAGAAAAGCGGCCGAAGCAAAGCAGACTTCGGCCGTTCGAATGAATCGCTGCGACTGACCGAAATTGGCCGGAAATAGACCCAGAGAGGAAACTGGCTCACCGCATCGCCTCATTTCCTGCGCATGCCAGCGTTCCTGCGCATGCCAGCGCTCATGCCAAGACGGCCGTGGATTCTGGAGCATTTCGTTCCATGGAAGGGGGCTTCTGGTGGAAGCCCACGAGTCCGATTTGAGTCTCGCTAGCGAGGAGACGCAAGCGCGCGTGAGGAAGCATTGAAGGTTGGCCCCGAAACTTATGAAGGCGAGCTGGAGATGGATTTTGTATCTTGGAACGCTCGGGTCCTCAGAAGTAAAGGCCTCGATTTGCTGGTCATTAGCCGATTCCTCCAGCGAGGCGGGCTGATTCAGGCAGGGATTTCAATCGCAGCATTGCCAGCACGCCTAAAGCAGGCCCAGGAGCCAAAAACACAAATGCCCATCGCCACCCGAAGGCGCCCGCTAGTAACGGGATGAGCCAGATCGTTGCGACCGTGAGAATGAAGCCGATGGCAAGTTGCAGTGTCAGGGCTGTTCCCACATAAGATTGGTCCGCAAGCTCTGTCACCATTGCAGAAAACTGCGGCGAGTCCGCGACCACGGTGAACCCCCACACTAGGCCAACAAGGAAAAGCAGCCAGGGGGACGAGTCGAACAACAACCCGATGAGCACGCAGCAAGTCCCCGAAATAGCCATCATGAGGGCGGTCGTCCTAGTCCTGCCCCACCGATCTCCGAGGATGCCACCGACCCAACAGCCCACCCCCCCAGCGGCGATAACTGCGAATGTCGCGTAGGCCGCGGCCGGGCCAACCCTGATTCCCTTGGCTACCAGCGCTTCGGAGAAGAACGCCAAGAACCACGCATACATTGCGAACAGTTCCCACATGTGGCCGAAGTATCCAAACGAAGCGAGCCTAACCCCGCGATTCGCGAATACCCGCCACGTTTGCGTGGGATCGAACCTCGCCCTGGGGAAGGGAAAAGGGCCTTCCTTCACCGCGAACACTGTGATTACGCCTCCCCCGAGGGTCAGCACGCTGGTTACGTAGATGACCAGCCGCCAGTTCAGTCCACCGAGTCCGTTGATGAGATGGGGCATCGCTTGGCCGACGACTATCGCTCCAACGAGAATCCCTAGCGCGATACCGCGCCCCTTGCGGAACCACGTGCACATCAGCTTGAGGGCCGGCGGGTAGACGCCGGCGAGGAAAAAGCCTGTTGCGAAGCGCAATGCGATTCCGACTCCTGCTCCGCTTGCGACCTCCAGCAGTCCGTTCGCTGTGGCAGCCCCGACCGCTCCCCCCATGATCACATGCCTCGGCGGCACGACATCTGAGATGTTGAGTAGGCTCGAGACCAGTGCGCCGCACACAAAGCCGAGTTGAACCGCGATGGTGAGCCACGCGGCCGCACTTACGGAGAGCGCCCATTCCGCGCGCAGTTGAGGAATCACTGCGGCGGCCGAGAACCACGGCGTCATGGACAGGACAAGCGTGACGGCGAGCAGCGCCAGTGCACGCCATCGACCGGGACTCTGCTCTTGGAGGACGTCCCCGCTCATTCTCGTACTCCATCCTCAATGTTGAATCGCGGCCGGATATTAGCCTGAATATTGCGTCTCGCATTACGAGACACTGACGCGCTCTATGCGCCGCTTTGCAACTGCAGACCGACGCGATCGAGCACGCTTCAATACGGAGAATCGTCGCCGACATGACGAGACCCGAATTCGAACTATAGCGTGATCTCGAAGCCTGATTCCC
The DNA here is from genome assembly GCF_058795055.1 of Cupriavidus sp. GW823-FHT06D04. Lineage (NCBI taxonomy): Bacteria > Pseudomonadati > Pseudomonadota > Betaproteobacteria > Burkholderiales > Burkholderiaceae > Cupriavidus > Cupriavidus sp. GW823-FHT06D04. The sequence continues at coordinate 119,738 of NZ_JBXAHL010000021.1, forward strand.
TGTCTGCGAAGTGGAATCGAATCCGGTGCAACGCACCACGGCCGCCAAGAGCGGGGCCAAGGCGCTCGCTTTTGGGGTTCTGCGACCCTCAGTCCCCCGCAGATCGGCGATGAATTTTTTTTGGTTCTGCGCCTATCCGCGGGGTAGGGTGACGGTCTCAAAGCGACCCCTTCTGAGTCATTCGAATACCTAGGACCGAAGGGCCGAAGGGCCGAGTCGGCCGAACTTCTGTCGTTGAAGCCATATGGCGCGAACGACTGGAGCAGGCCGCCTAGCGGCTCTTCGGTCAACGGTGCCTGAATCCTCGCTGATCGCCATAGCGGCCGCGTGGCCACTTTGTGCAGGAAAAATTCTTGAGAACCGCTAATTTTTGAGGAGGCGCCATAGGGTGGAGCGACCAATACCCAAGCGTTTTGCGGCCTGGGTACGGTTTCCTCCACACTCCTTGAGAATCTCCTTCACATTGGCGATGGTCATGCCAGAGAGCGTGGTGTCGGGCGGCTCCGGCATAGCGGCCAGTGAATCGTAGTGGTCCGGATCACGGTCGAGAAGTGCGGCCAGTTGTCTTGCTGGCACTGCCGCGCCGGCTTCGAGACAAGCCATGGCAACACGCTCGGCGAAGTTCTCGAGCTCGCGGACATTGCCTGGCCAGGCATGTTGTCTGGCGACGACCAGGGCGGCAGGCAGGACAGTGTCAAGCAAGTCTGCAAGCTGCACCCGTCGCATCGCCGCACTTACCAGCGCCGTTGCGAGAGAGTCGCGGTCCTCGGGGCGCTCGCGCAGTGGCGGCACCTGGACGCGCAGCACGCTAAGGCGATAGAAGAGATCTTTCCGAAAGGCGCCTTCGCGCACGCGCTCCCACAGGTCTCGATGCGTGGCGGCAACGATGCGGACATTGACCTGCAGGGTGTCGGTACCGCCGACTCGCGTCACTTCTCGCTCCTGCAAGACGCGTAGCAGCCGCGTTTGCAATAACGACGGCATCTCCGCCACCTCGTCGAGGAAGACCGTTCCTTCATTGGCGGCTTCGAATAGGCCCGCTTTACCGTTGCGCCGCGCGCCGGTGAAGGCGCCTTCTTCATAGCCAAAGAGTTCCGTCTCCAGCAGCGTCTCAGGCAATGCGCCGCAATTGACCGCCAGGAACGGGTGCCGCCGTCGGCGGCTGGCGTTATGCAGGCCTTGGGCAAGCAGTTCCTTGCCGACGCCGGTTGGCCCTGTGATCAGAACGGTAGCATCGCTGCGCTCGGCCGCAACTCGGCAACGGGTAATGGTGGCGGCCATGGCTGGCGAGGCGCCTACGATGTCCTCAAGCTTGTACCTGGCTGTTTGCGAGTGCGTGTACCGATGCGTTCGGAGCCTGTTAAAGGCCCTCTCGACGCGTGTCGGCTGGCGGAGCGTCAGTACCGCGCCAACGCGCACATTCCCTTCGTACAGCGGCGCTCGGTCAATGATTACCGTGCGTCCGTCGATCTCCTCAACGGCGCCGCTGTCATGCTCGCCATCTGACAGGGCACGTCCTGGACGCAAGGCAGGGAATGGTAGCGAGAGCGTTGTCCCGGTAGATGGGATGAGGGGACTGCCAACTAATTTCTCCGCTGCGGGATTGGCCGCGATCAGCCTGCCGGCGGCATCCAGCGCGACAACGCCATCGCCAAGGTGGTAGAGGACGCTGTTCAGCAGCGAATACCGCGAGCGCTCGACCGCTTTCGCGTTCGCCAGGGCGATCGCGTCTTCCAGCGCAAGCCGCACCGAGTCGACGGAATAGAGGAACACGCCTGCCATGCCCGCTGCGGCTGCCGCCTGCATGACTACGCCCGCGCCCACGACCACGCGCGTGTCCAGGCGCCGCAACTCGTCAATCACGTTGCGGACGTCCGGGGCAGACTCGTACGACCGAAAGACAATTGGCAAAGCGAACACTTCCGCAAACTTCGCCATGTCATCACCGGCATCGCGGTGGAGCACCACGGCAAGGCGTTCGGAGATTGCCCTGGCCCGGACGATAGCGGCCATCACGTCATGGCCGCCGACGCGTACGGAGACCACCGGAATCGACAAGTGGCTGCGCAGGAATTCAGCATTTGCGCCGGCTGAAACCACGACGTCGCACGGCGCCGATTCCTGCCGACGCTGAATCTCGGCGAGCGCCTCATCAAAATGCGCGTCGACCACGCTCACTTGCGCACGCGCGTGAAGCGCCGCACCCACGTCGCGGATGTGCTCGGCGAGCTGGTATGCGCTGACGCCAATGATCACGGGGCGGCGTGGCTTTGGGGGTTCTTCCATGAGAAGCGGCCGGGTGGCGTAACGGGTGGGGGTAGTTTAGCGTTTCATTCGATCGTTTCAAAGTGAAACGGTAGCGTTCCAATGTGACTCAATCCTGTTTGTTCTCCGAGCGGCTCGGTGACACTAATTTCTCATTACAAATCAGTTGGTTACACGGAAGTTTGGGTTCGCTTCGGCATCTGGCATGGCCATTGCGCTCATGGGGTCACCTACGAACACACCGCAGGAAACCCATGAATCGCAGAGACTTCAACCGCATCGCCTTAACCTTGCTCGGCGCCGCCCCGCTAACGGTGGCGCGCGCCGCCGAACGCTATCCCGCGAAGCCGATTTCCCTTGTCGTCGCCTACAGCGCCGGCGGAAGCGCCGACTTGCGGGCACGCCAGGTGGGCCGCTTCATGAGCACTGCCTTGGCGCAACCGGTCGTCGTGGAAAACCGGCCCGGCGGCGCGGGAAACATCGGTACGCAGTACGTGGCACGGGCGAGGCCCGATGGCTACGTGCTTGGCATCGGCAACCTTGGCCCATTGAGCGTCAATCCTTCGCTGTTTGCCAACCTCTCGTTCGATCCAGCCAGGGACCTGACAATGATCGCGCTGATTGAGCGCGGCCCGCTGCTACTGCTGGTCAGGCCGGATTCGCCGTACAGAACGGTGGCCGACTTGATACGGTCCGCCAAGGCCAGCCCCACCGGCTTGACTTATGGTTCCAGCGGAGCGGGCGGCGCGCATCATCTTTCCGGCGAATTGCTGAAGTCCATGACTGGCTGCAGCCTGGTACATATCCCTTACAAGGGCGGCGCCGGCGCGATGGTCGACCTACTGGGCGGCCGCCTTGATTTCCTGTTTGAGCCGATGTACTCGGCGCTGCCGGCAACACGTATGGGCAAGGTGCGCTCTCTGGCGATTACCAGCAAGGGGCGTTCGCCATTGCTTCCGGGCGTCCCAGCCATGAATGAGGCTGGCGTCCCCGGATTTCAGGTGGAGAACTGGCAGGGGCTGGTCGGCCCCGCTGGCCTGCCGACGCCCATCGTCCAGGTTCTCAACAAGACCGTCAATCAAGCGCTCGAGGACCGAGAGATTCGAGCCCTCCTGTTATCCCAGGGCAATGAGCCAGGCAGGGGGACGCCAGAGGCATTTGCAGCTTACGTCAAGGCAGAGAGAAGCCGCTGGCAACAACTGATCCGCTCCAGCGGAATCGAACCGAGCTGACTTACTGGACGCTTTTCTTTACACACAACCAAATTTCCGAGAACGAAATGAAAGCTATCATGATCGAGAGCTATGGCGGCCCCGAAGTCTTGCAGCGCCGGGAAGTACCAGCAGCGGAGCCCGGTCCCGGCGACATCGTTGTAAAAGTCGCCTTCGCCGGCATCAACTTCATGGATGTGCATACGCGTCAGGGCAAATATGCGATGTCGACGACTTACCCAGTGCGGCTCCCATGCACCTTGGGCATGGAGGGAGCCGGCGAGGTGGTCCATGTAGGTAGCGAAGTCAGCCGCTTCGCGCCCGGCGACCGGGTGGCATGGTGCATCGCATGGGGCAGCTATGCCGAGTACGCCCGGGTGCCGGCGGGGCTCGCGGTCCGGCTGCCCGACGACATCGCCTACGATCAGGCGGCGGCCAGTCTCTTCCAGGGCAGCACCGCCCACTATCTGCTCAACGAGGTGGCCAGGCTGCATGCCGGGCAGGCCTGCCTGGTGCACGCCGCCTCCGGCAACATCGGGCAGTTGCTCGTACAGATGGCCAAGGCCGCCGGCGTTACTGTTTTTGCGACGGGCAGCTCGCCGGAAAAGTGTGCCGTGGCACATCGCCTCGGCGCCGATCACGCCATGCTCTACGACCATGGCCGATTCGCCGACGCAATACGCGAGGCCACGCAGGGCCGTGGTGTTGATGTGGTATTTGACTCGGTGGGGAAAGCGACACTGCGCGACAGCTTCCGCGCCACGCGCAAGCGCGGGCTGGTGATCAATTACGGCAACGTTTCCGGATCGGTGGACGACCTGGACCCCATGGAGCTGGGGGAGAGCGGCTCATTGTTCCTGACCCGGCCTCGATTGGCAGACCACATGTCAGATCCTGAGACGGTACAGCGACGCGCGGATGACATCTTCGCGGCGCTCGCCTCAAAGCAAATCCATATTCCTATCGCGAACCGCTATGGCTTTGACGATGTGGAGCAGGCACATGCGATGATCGAGCAACGGCAGCAAATCGGCAAGTCCGTATTATCGATTGCTGTTTAGAGGCGGCACCGGATGGGCGCTTGCGGCGCCGACAATCCCCCGGGTCTCGATTGTGGCCGGCTGGCCTCCGCCCGCTGAAGGGCCGGAGAGCGGTTGTGAGCGGTCATCGAAGCTGAGGTTGCCGATCGTCTCTTGACCGGCCGACTCGGACTTCCAACCCCGCGGCTTCGGATGGCTCAAACTGGCCGGCTACCGCCATTGGGAATCCGCCAGCTTGAGCAGTAGCGGTTCGCCGTAGCGAGCAGAGCAGGGCAATCGCGAGGTCGGCGTACTGAGGCGCGGCGATAAAGTCCGATAACGTCGTGCTTATCGCGAATAATCGGGAGGCACGCTCCGATGCGTCGACGTCTTACGTGCTTCCGAGATCGGGGGGCACCGCCATCTCGGACTTCTCGCTCCCGGTTTCGCGCTGCCGCGCCAGTGCGGACTAAGACTAAGCATTCCGGGCTGTCAGCTGATTACGCCGGCTGCCATAAACGTCGCCACACAATGATGAGCCAGACCGCTATTAGGTGTGCCACCGCTGCGGTTATACTCCGCGCTTCGCGCTCACACGCGAAGCTCAGGCAGCGAAGAAGTGCTTGCTAAAACTCCGCGCCGACACGAAGAAGGCAGCAAGAGGTCGCCTTCGGGTAACATCTCGCGCTCCACGCAAGGGCCGGAAGCTTAAGTGGTATAAGCCGTCGACTCATAATCGACTGATAGTGGGTTCGAGTCCCACCCGGCCCACCAATAATAATGGTTCTCGGCATGCGAGGGATAGCGAGCCTGTCAGATTTCTTGTGTGTTGAGGTCATGAGACGATATCGAAAGAAACGCCCTTATGACCGAAACAAAAAGCATGACCAAGAAGAGCAAGAAATCAAGCGCGCCGAAGCTGTTTCCGGATGAGTTGATCGATCAACTGCTGGCTCAGGTACAGAACAAGGACGCCGAGTCGATTCTCGGTGAATCAGGCTTGGCCGGCCTGCTCAAGAAGCAGTT